>JAKDKP010000029.1 GCA_030453285.1 Propionibacteriales bacterium | reverse complement strand
TGTTGGCCGCCGCAGCGTCAGGAGCACAGCCTTGGACCGCTGTGCACATGGATGTGCAGGTGCTGGGGATCCTGGTAGGCACCGAGGTTGGTCAGGACGGCAGCGGCACCGTACCGGCGCTCCATGCTGGCGGCAACGCTCTGCACGACCTCGAACAGGCGGCGCACGTCGGGCTCATCGGCCGATGTGACGGTGGTCAGCGAGGGGAGGTGCCGTTTGGGCACGACGACCAGATGGTGCTGCCAGAACGGCCGGGTGTGCTCAAAGGCCAGCACGAGTTCGTCCTCGTGATGCACCGCCAGTTCACCGGACGAGGGGATCGCCACATCGCAGTAGAAGTCGTTGCCCTCGTACGGCCTCACCGCGAGCTCATTGCAGGCCGTCCCACGACCAGCGCGGGATCTGCAGCCCATCCGGGACGTCGGCGGCGGAGGCCTCGTACCGAGTGAGGGAGGTCCGGGTGGACCAGGCGAAGTAGTCGTGCAGCACCTGGCGCAGCCGGGTGTCGGTGCCCAACCCGGTGTCGTCCAGTGCCAGGTCGAAGCAGGCGATCGCTCGCTCGTCCAGCTCTTCATGGGGGCCGTTCCCACTGTGCCTCCGCACCATGGCCGACTCTTTCCCGCCCAGGGCGGTGAAGGCGGTCGGACCGCCGAGCGCCTCACCCCAGTAGGCGGCAAGCCGCTCGCTGTGATCGGGCCGGAAGCCGTGACTGAACGCGTGGCTGACCACCGAGTCGGCCATCACCCGCTCGTGCCAGGCGTGCGCCAGAGCCAGCATCCCGTCGGTGCCACCGGCGGCCTCGTACACGGTCTGCATGGTGCCAATCTGCCACAGGAGTAGCGTGATGGGAAGCAGCGGGTGGGTCCCGATTTCACGACTGAAGAAGACACGATGCACGTCCGACAGTTTGGCAACATTTCACGTGCCGACCTTGATCAGGTGGGTGGCAAGGCGGCCAACCTCGGTGAGTTGAGCACAGCAGGGCTGCCGGTGCCGCCGGGCTTCGTCCTCAGTACCAGTGCCTATCTCGATTTCCTTGCCCTGCAAGGGATCGCCGGGCAGGTGCTCGAGTTGGCTCGTGCGGCGCAACCGGACGACCCTGCCGGCAACGAGGCCATCGCTGACCGCATCGCCAGCTTGATCAACAACACCCCGGTCCCGGCCGACGTCGCCGCGGAGGTGACCGCGGCCAGGCAGGCTTTGGGAGCCGATCGGGTCGCGGTCCGGTCGTCGGCGACCGCTGAGGATCTGGCCGGCGCCAGCTTCGCCGGTCAGCAGGAGACGTACCTCAACATCGCCGGGGACGACGACCTCCTTGATGCCGTACGACAGTGCTGGGCCTCGCTGTGGACGGCCCGGGCGGTCACCTATCGCCTCCGCCAACAGATCCCGCCCGAGGATGTGGCTCTGGCCGTCGTCGTCCAACAGATGGTCGATGCCGACGCCGCCGGAGTGATGTTCACCGCCAACCCCGCCACCGGTCGCCGGCACGAGACGGCGATCTCGGCTGCCTGGGGTCTGGGTGAGTCCGTCGTCTCCGGCCAGGTCGACACCGATGAGCTCGTCGTTGACACCAGCACCCACGCGGTGATGACACGGGCGACCGCCGACAAGCTGATCATGGTGGTGCCGACCGACGCTGGCACCGAGACGGTCCCGGTGCCCGAGCCCAGCCGTCGGGCTGCCGTCCTCACAGACGCCCAAGCTATCGTGTTGGCGGCCTGGGGCGCACGGATCAGCGAGCACTACGGCACGCCGCAGGACGTCGAGTGGGCGTTGGACGGCACGATGTTCATGATCACCCAAGCCCGTCCGATCACCGCCCTGCCGCCGGTGTCGGGGCCCGAGCCGACCGACTGGAGCGTCCCTCGCCGCCACGCGATGTATGTTCGCGCCTCCATCGTCGAACAGTTGCCCGACCCCCTCACTCCGCTGTTCGCCGACGTCGCCAGTGACAGGGTGATCGCCGGGTTGGTCCAGACGATGGCCGACGTGCTCGGCCGCGACGACCTGTTCACCACCGAGGGCGTCACCTTCGAGACGATCAACGGATACGCCTACTACGCCTATGGCAACGCCGCGATGGCCAAACTGATGGGGCAGGTGACGCTGTCGCTCCCCTCGGTGTTGACCAAGGGGATCGCCGGTGGCCCTCGCCACTGGGCCGAGGTGGATCATCCGCACTACCGCGCCCTCGTCGATGCGCAGTCCGACAAGGATCCGACCAGCATGGCGAGCCGTGAGCTGATCAATCTCGCCCAGGACCTGGCCCAGGCGGGCTTCGCCTACTACACCGCCGTGCAGACAGTGATCCCGGCGGTGGCGATGAGCGAAGTGGCCTTCACCGCCTTCTGCCGACGCATCCGCAAGCCGGGCGATCCGAGCCCAGAGACCCTGTTGTTCGGGTACGACAGTGCGCCGATCCGGGCCGAGAAGTCGTTGTACGACCTGGCCGGGTGGACCCGGGACGAAGGGCTCGCCAGTGCCCTGTTGGCAGGCGACGCCGTACCGGAGACAACGCCGGACGATGTTGATCATGAACTGTTCGCCACGTGGCGGCAGCGATTCGCCGAACATCTCGACCAGTACGGCCACGCGGTCTACAACCTGGACTTCGCCACGCCGATGGCGGCCGACACCCCCGCCCTGCTGTGGGACGTGTTCACCCACTACCTCCGCGGCGAGGGCAAGGACCCGCACGTACGACAACACGAGGCGATCCGGGCCCGCGAGGAGGGCACCGCCACCATCGCGGCCCACCTGTCACGGCCCCTCCGACGTACATTCCAACAACTCCTGGCGACAGCCCAACGACTCGCACCGATCCGCGAGGATGCGCTGGCCGATGTGGGGCTCGCCTGGCCGACGATCCGACGCTTCCTGCTCGCCGTTGGTGATCGTCTGCAGACGGCCGGAGCAGTGCAGGATCGTACGGACGTGTTCTGGCTCCGGCTGGCCGAACTCGAAGAACTGTCGGCCGACCTTGATGCCGGTGCCCAGACCCTGCCGACACGATCGACGGTGATCGAGGAACGCCGAATCCAATGGCGCGGACAGGGGCTGGTCACCCCGCCGGCGCTGCTCCCGGCCCGCTCGGTGTGGCGCATCTTCGACCGCTGGATGCCGTCGGCCTCGGCCGATCAGACCGGCGATGTGATCAAGGGGATCGGTGGCAGCGGCGGCACGGTCACCGCACCGGCCCGGGTGCTGCACGGCCCCGGCGACTTCGGCGAGATGCGCAATGGCGAGGTGTTGGTGGCGGCCATCACCACCCCGGCCTGGACCCCGCTGTTCGCGATGGCCTCCGGGGTCGTCACCGACATCGGCGGGCCACTCAGCCACAGCTCGATCGTTGCTCGTGAGTACGGGATTCCGGCCGTCCTGGGCACCGGGGTGGCGACCAAGCGGCTCACCTCCGGTCAACAGGTCACCCTGGACGGCACGGCCGGCACCGTGTCCGTGCTGGCGTGACCGTCCACCCGTCGAGGCCGTAGGCTGGCCACTCCGACCTGCAGTGCACCCAGGCGGGTCCACGACGTGAGGGGAACACCGATGGCCGGAGGCCTGGCAGCTCTGCTGGACGACATCGCCGCCATGGCACGGCTCGCGGCGGCCAGCATGGACGATGTGGCCGCCGCCTCGCTGAAGGCCAGCAGCAAGGCCGCCGGGGTGGTCGTCGACGACGCTGCGGTCACCCCGCAGTACGTATCGGGGATCGACCCCAAGCGCGAGTTGCCGATCATCTGGAAGATTGCCCTGGGTTCGCTGCGCAACAAGATGTTGATCATCCTGCCGGTGGCGCTGCTGCTGTCGACCTTCCTGCCGTTCCTGGTCACACCGATCCTGATGCTCGGCGCCTCCTATCTGTGCTTCGAGGGCGCCGAGAAGGTCTGGGAACTCTTTCGTGGGCACAAGAAGGACGACACTGCTCCGGCAGTGGTGAAGGGCCCCGAGGCCGAGAAGAAGGTGATCTCCTCGGCCGTACGGACCGACCTCATCCTGTCGGCGGAGATCATGGTGATCGCCCTGAACGAGGTGACCAGCCAGCCGTTGCTGATGCGCGCCGTGATCCTCGTGGTCGTCGGTCTGGCCATCACCGCACTCGTCTATGGTGCTGTGGGCCTGCTGGTGAAGATGGATGACATCGGTGTGTCGATGGCGGGGCGGGAGTCACCCACCTCCCAACGTGTCGGCTCCGCGCTGGTCAAGGCGATGCCCAAGGTGATGTCGGCGATCAGCTTCATCGGCATGATCGCCATGCTCTGGGTGGGCGGACACATCATCTTGGTCGGCCTGGATGAGTTGGGCGTGATGTATCCGTACGCCTGGGTGCACCAGTTGGAGGTGATGGTGCAGGGGCTCCCCGTGGTCGGTGCCGTCGTTGCCTGGATCGTGAACACGTTCTTCTCCTTCGTGCTGGGACTGATCTGGGGTGGGATCATCGCCCTGGTGGTCCATCTGGTGCGGCAGCTCCGCGGTGGCCACCAGGAGAGCAGGATTCAGCAGGCCCCTTGACAACTGGCGCCGCCCGGCCGATAGTCCGTCACAATGTGGCGGATCGGCCCGGACACCCGGCAACCCGGTCGCTCGGAGGAGTCGTGGCTGATCATGCGGCCGTACAGGTGGATGCGCTTCTTCACCCCCGACCCATGCTTGGCCGACATTGGCCTGTGGTGCTTGGGTCTCGGCGTCCTGCACGGTCAACTCCCCATCGTGGGGCCGCGCACCGTCGATCGGCATGTGATCGTTGTCGTGCGTGCCGGCGACGGCTGGTTCGTCGGCGAGGACCAGCAACGACAGTTGGTCCGCGGGCCAGCCCTGCTGATGCTGAGGCCGGGGGAACGCCACACCTACGGACCCGACCCCGAGGTCGGCTGGGATGAGATCTTCGTGGCCTTCGACGGTCCGGCGGTGTCGCGCTACCAGGACTCCGGCTTCCTTCCTCGACGTCCGGTGACCGCCTTGTCCTTGACGGCGCCCTTGGAGGCGGCCTTCGGCCGTCTGCTCGACACCCGTGGACGTGAGATCGAGCTTGCGGCCAGCCTGCATGAACTGGTGCTGTCGGTCCGGCAGTCCCTCGGCGACGACGTTGAGCTGGCCGGGCACTCGGTGCTGGAGGCGTTGTCGCGAGACGCCTTCCTCGATCTGACCATCGAACAGCATGCTGCCCGGCTCGGTCTGAGTGTCCGAGAACTCCGGGCGGTCGTGCAACGTGTCCGTGGCCAGACCCCCAAGCGCTATCTGCTCCAGGTCCGCCTCGAACGGGCCAGCACGCTGTTGAGCCGGACCGACTTGACCACCAGAGCCGTGGCGCGGATGTGTGGCTTCAACGACCCGGCGTACTTCAGTCGTCTGTTCACCCGACTGATCGGGCGATCACCGTCGGCGTACCGCGCGGACGCGGTCACGTGAGAGCGAACACGGCAAACCGATCGATCACGACCTCCGTGCTGTCCCCGACGGCCGAACGCATGCCGACCCAGGCGTCACCGCTGGGAGGTGCGACGAACTCCACCGACCATCGTCGTGTGTCGGTCGTCCTGGGCAGGCGGTCGGCGCGGAGGACCCGGCTGGCCGGCTCATCAACCCCGACCAGCCACTCAGCCTCGGTCTCGCTCTGGTAGTCGAACTCGACCCGGTACCGGCGGCCGGGCGTGAACGGGACCGTCGACGGGATTGTCCGGTAGAGCAGCACCTTTCCCGTGGCGCGCGACTTCAGCGACCAGTTGCCCTGCAACACGTCATCGATGCGCTTCCCGTTCCAGCCGCGCTCGGTGTAGGGGGCATGCGTTTCGGACAGGTGTGAGCGGATGTTGCAGCAGACGAAGGCCCCGTAACCGTGGGGCACGTCCTCGAAGTCCTCATAGAACTCGGCCCCTTCCAGCACTGGCCGGGTGCCACGGGCGATCCGGGCATGGGCGACCTTGACTCGAGCGGCGCCCGACTCGACCGCCACGGCCACCTCCACAGAGCCGTTGTCCGGTGCCGTGAAATAGGTGTACAGCCGGTGGAAGCGGGTCCTGATCTTGGGGTCGGTGGCTTGCGCATTCACCAGCGTCGACCGTTCCATCGTTGACGACTCCGACCACCGGGCGCCCGAGACGGTGAGCGTCGTCGGTCGCGTCTCGCCTGCCGTGGCACCGATCTCCACCTGGATCGAAGCGGCGTACCGACGACCGGGGACGAGACGCCGGAGCCGCTGACTGATGCGGGCGGGGCGGCCGTCGGCGCCCAGCGACGCCTCGTAATAGCCATTCGGTGCCATCACGACTTCGGACCGGCCCTTCGTACGCCAACCCGAGAGGTCCCCGGAGGTGAAGTATGGATTGCGGAAACCCGTACCGGAGCCCCACTGCGGGTCGGGCTGATCGGCCGGCTTCGCGCGATACAGGGTGTACGGCTGACCGGACTTCGGGGTCACGGTGATCCAACCGTCCTTGACGTCAGCCCACTGGTCGAACACGCGTCCCTGATCGGTCAGCCGGTACATCGCCACCTTCGCCAGCTGCCGCCAGGGCGTTGGCAACTGCCACCGCGTCGTCCTGCCCTCGGGATCGAAGAGATAGAGCCGGGCCGGGTCGTCGCCGGTCGGCTCCCAGGGCAGCAGGTATCGAGTGCCGCGCAGGACGATGCGGCCCCCGGTCTCGATGATCCGCTCGCCGTCGGCATTGCGGTGCACGGCGCTGCCGTCGGCAAAGGTGATCCGGTCATCCGCCCAGGACATGATCGCCGAGGCCTGCAGGAATTTGGCTGGCAGATTGTCTGCCCAGATGCCGCGATGGAAGCGGTGCCAGTCGGTGCGCTCCTGCCAGTTCTCGAAGTCGTACGCCTTGGGCGTCGGCAGCAGGGGATGGCGGTCGGCGAACACGTCCTTCTCATGGTTCAGCAGGAACCTGATGAGCGTTGAGTTGATCCCCCGGGAGGTGTCCCCACCGTACGAGACATCGGCGGCCCAGTGCGCCCAGATCGCCGAACGTTCCAGCCCGTGACCCCACTCCGTCGTGATCTGCCAGCCCTGCTTCCGCAGCTCGCGTTGCAGCCGGTCCGAGGTCCAACCCGACTCACGGAATACGTCGATGTAGAGCATGTTCAGGGCACGGTCGGTTTCCTTGCGCAGCCGTGCGAAGCGGGCAGCGATGCGGCCGCTGGCGAGATCGAAGCGGCTGCGGATGCGGTACGACTGATCCTTGCCATCCCAGGCCAGTTGGGCCTTGTCGGCCAACTGCTCATCGAAGGCTCTGGCCTCGGGGTAGGCCTCGGTGCAGTTCACGTGGACGGCGAAATCGCTGTTCCAGCGGGCACCCTCGCGACACAGGTGGTTGAGGTCGGCCAGGCCGCCGGCGCGTTCGTTGTAGTGGCCGGCGAAGTCGGGATGCGCCGTGTCGTGTCCCTCGCCCTGGTAGCCCTTCAGCATGGTGAATTGTCGAAGGCCGTCGGTGGCCAGCGAGATCCGCTTCACGTGGTCGAGGGACAGCAGGAAAGGGTGTTCGGCAACTGAGCTGTTCATGTGCGGGATGTGTGGCACCACTCGGAGGTGCTGCTGCTCGGCGCCGAGTGGGCGAGGGAGCAGGCGACGCAGGGCGATCCCGGCGTCCTGCCAGTCCACGTTTCCGTCCTTGTTCTGGTCTGCGCAGATCACCACGCGGACGTAGGGCAGAGGTTCGGTGTCGGTTGCGTCCTTGGCGCGGTACGTCCATTGGCCCGACGACAGCCCGCCGTACGGGACGTTGCCGATGACTGTCACCTGCCGCCAGAGGCGGGCGTTCTCCCACATGCTGCCCGGCACCGCCGCCGGCTGGTCGGTGACACTGTTCGACTCGATCCCGGCGGCGAGACGATCGGTGTGCAGCACGGCGTAGGCGCACCCGCGGCGGACCTCATCGGCTGCCGAGCCCGGTGTCACCACCACTTCGGTGTCGCCCTCCTTGGCCAGGTCGAGTTCGACTCGCGCCGTGCGCAGGGTGGCCCCAGGCTGATTGCCCGGAGCAGCGACCATGATCAGGTCGGGCAGCTCAAGGTTTCCAACCGTGAAATCAGTCGATTCGACGATGCGTGTCACGCGGAACGTCACGACATCGCGCGACACCTCGATCTCGGCCAGGATGGCGCCGCCGCCGGCGAACTCGAGGCGATACTCGACCAGCGAGACCGAGCGCTGTCGGTGACTGACCGACACGGGCGCGACCTCGACACCGTCGATCAGCACGCGGGTTCCGGCTGCCAATTGTCCCGGCAGTTCGGCTCCGGTCGCCAGCTGGCGGTAGGCGGCCACCCGAGGGAAGGCGGTGCCAACCGTCACCGCCAGGTGCTTGGATCGCAAAGTCAGCACTGGGTCGGTGGCCGGACTGGTGTCCCGCAGCGGCTGGGCGTAGGCCGCACCGGCATGCCAGACCGTGCCGGCCACCGTGCCCGCTGCCACGGCGGACAGCAACGCCCGCCGGCTGACCTTGGTCCGGGCGGTGTCTGCTGTCCCGGTGTTGTCTGTCCAAGCCGCCATGGCTGTCCCCCTGATCGTCGACGCTGACGTGTCCAGCCTGAGGCATCCCTCGGGAGAGGGACAGAGACTTTTCGACCCAGCAGATGCACGTTTGCGTCCCCGTCGTTGACTTTCCACCGACGGGCAGCCAACCGTGGGGCACCCCCGGTGCCACCTCGCCCAGAGATGGCCCGAACCAGAGGAGCCTCACCATGGAACGACTATCGCGACTCGCCGGAATCGGACTGGTCAGTGCAGTGCTGGCCCTGAGCGCCGCTGGCGCCGCCACCGCAGATCCTGGCGCCGCCACCGGACCCGCCCAGCCAGCAGCCACTCAGCAGGAGATGACGCCAGCCAGAACAGTCGATGTCCTGGTGTTCTACACCCCTGACGTGCGTGACGCGCGAGGGGGAACGGCACAGACAGAAGCGACAGTCCGAACCGCAGTTTCCACCATGAACGCCGCCTTGACCCGCAGCAAGGTCGACGGCGCGGTCCGACTCGCGCATGTGGCCGAGATCAGTGGTGTCCCTTCGGGTACCGCGAGCGAGCGGCTGAGATGGCTGTCCACCGATGGTGGAGTTGCCGCTGCGAGGAATCAGCATCGTGCAGACCTGGTGAGCGTGATCGTCCCCGGCTCGGGTGGCCTTGCCCAGGTGCCCGGCAACGTTGCCCCGAGTGACAAGACCGCGAACAGCGCGTTCAGTGTCCTTGGCAATGACTGGCTGCTGCCCACCGGTGGCGGGGCGGGGGTTCTCGCCCATGAACTTGGGCACAATCTCGGCCTGAGCCATGACTGGGCCACCTCGCCCAACACCAATCCGATCTATCCGTACAACAAGGGTTTTGTGACAGCAAGCGGCACGATCGACATCATGGCGTACACCTCCGCTTGTCCGTCGACCTGCCAGCGGGTGCCCTACTACTCCAACCCGAGCATCGTCATCAAGGGTGAACGCCTAGGACGCGCTGGCGGAGATCAGCCCGCCGACGCCGTCCGTACGCTGAACCAGACCGTTCCGCTGATCTCTAGTTACCGCTAGTCCTGGAGCCAGGCCAGCGCCTCATCGCGGGAGGCGGACCGGAAGCTCTTCACCTCGACGTCGATGATCTTCGAGGCGGCATCTGCCGCCCGCCTGATCCAATCGGTGTCGCTGAGCACGGCCGCCCTGTCGACGTGTCCGATGATTGCGGTCATCCTCAGATCCTCGACGTAGGCCTTGGGCTCGATCCGCCGCAGCTCGATGTTGCCGTACTCGGCCAGTACGTTGATCGATCCGTGCTGGGCGATCGCCTCGTCGATCACCGTACGGATGTCCTCCATCTCGGTGGTGGTGACTGATCCGGAGTACTGGATCTCGACGATGTTGGTGTCGTCGACGACGGCGGCTCTGAGCATGATCAACTCCCTGGTTCGGTTGCCCCCAAGTATGCGCCTCAGCGGCGGCCCCATGCCCAGACAGGACGCTCGAACTGTCCCTGGTCGGCGATCCTGGTCTGGCCGAGCTCCTTGATCAACTCGTGACGTCGCCACGAGACGCGGCCGGAGTCGCCTGCTCGCGCCAATTCCGTGACCAATGCGTGGGAGTGCGACACCACAATGATCTGGGTCCGTCCCGCGGCGGTCCTGATCAGCTCGGCCAACGCCGGCAGGACTTCGGGGTGCAGGCTGGTCTCCGGTTCGTTCAACACCATCAACCGAGGCGGGCGGGGGCTCAGCAGGGCCGCGGTCAGCAGCAGGTAGCGCAGCGTCCCGTCGGACAGTTCGCCGGCCGACAGCGGGCGGAGCAGTCCGGGTTGGCTGAACTGAACTCCGAACAGTCCGTCGGCGTTGTGGACCTGGACCCTCGATCCGGCGAAGGCATTGTCGATTGACGCAGCCAATGCCGCATGATCACCGTTTTCCATGATGGTCTGCAAGGCGGGGGCCAGCAGTGCGCCGTCATGGTCGAGCACGGGGGTGCGCGTGCCGATCTGTGGTTGCCGGGCGGGGGCGGCGGCATCGGTACGGAAGCTGTCGTGGAAGCGCCATTGTCGGATGCCCTCCCGTACGGCGGTCACTTCGGGCGTACGGGTCGGATCGGCGAGCTCGGACAACACGCTGTGGTGGGTCGGCAGTGCGTCGGTCAGCTCGGTCCGGGTCGGCAGGGTCTCCGGGGACTCCCAGGCAC
>JAKDKP010000556.1 GCA_030453285.1 Propionibacteriales bacterium | reverse complement strand
CCGGTCCGTTCGCCTGGTCGATGGGCAACAAGGCACTCAAGGAGATCGACGCCAACCCCGGTGCCTACCGGGACCGCGGGCAAGTCGTGGCCGGCCGGGTGATGGGCATCATCGGGACGTGTCTGCTGGCGTTGAGCGTGATCTTTGTCGTGATCTACGTCATCTTCGTCGTCTTCATCATCGGTCTGGCGGCCACCACCTCATGAGTCAGGGTCCGTACGGGCAGCAGGACTACCAGCCCGAGCAGTACGACTCCGGTCAGTACAACCCCTACCCGTCGGGGCAGAATCCGTACGAGGCGCCGGTCCAGCAGTATCAGCCGTACGGGCCGCCCTCGCCGTACCAGATGCAGATGGCGCCCCCGCATCCCCGGGCAACCCTGATCCTGGTGTTGGGCATCATCGGGGTGACCGTCTTCAACGTGCTGTCGCCGTTCGCCTGGTTCATGGGCAGCAAGGCGCTCAAGGAGATCGATTCCTCCGGCGGGGTGCACACCGACCGGGGCCAGGTGGTGGCCGGCAAGGTGATGGGCATCGTCGGCTCGGTGTTCCTGATCTTGTGGACGCTGTACTTCGTGTTCATGATCATCCTGCTGATCTGGTCGTCCAGCATGTCGAGTTTCTGAGGGGTCGAGTTCCTCCGACGTTGCTGGTCCGACTCTCCGATCGGCCAGATGATCAGGCGCCGCGCACCCAGATCGCGCTGATCACCACTCCCACCGCCATCACCGCCAGTGCGGTGACATCGAAGGCCCTGCTGCGTACGCGGAGCAGTCCCGCAACACGATCGGGCAGCAGCAGCCGCTCGAGCGCGCCGATGCCGAGCCCGATTCCCACGATCGCCACCCCGATCCGCCACTGGCCGGTGAAGGCGATCAGCAGACCCGCGACGACACCGATCGCGACGACCAGCAGCGGCCACTCGCGCAGGGGGTGACCGCCGCCGGCGCGCGCGGGTGTACTGGTGGACTCAGTGGACATCGGCCAACTCCTCGGCGCGCTCGACAACGTTCGACAACAGCATGGCGCGGGTCATCGGTCCGACCCCGCCGGGGACCGGGGCGACCTTTGAGGCAACCTCCCAGACCGACGGGTGCAGGTCGCCGACCAGCCCGTCCCCGGTGCGGGTGATGCCGACGTCGACGGCAACCGCTCCGGGTTTGATCATGGCCCCGGTGACCAGACCCGGCCGACCGGCCGCGGCGATCACGATGTCGGCCCGCGCCACGTGTGCGGCGAGATCGGTGGTCCCGGTGTGGCACAGCGTGACCGTGGCGTTCTCCGACCGGCGGGCGAGCACGAGCCCGAGTGGACGACCGACGGTGGTCCCTCGACCGATGACGCACACCTCGGCCCCGTTCAACCCGACACCGTTCAACCGGAGCAGCTCGACGATGCCGCGCGGGGTGCAGGGCAGCGGCCCAGGCTCGGTGAGCACGAGACGCCCGAGGTTCGCCGGATGCAGGCCGTCAGCATCCTTGGCCGGATCGACCAGTTCGAGGGCCCAGTTGTCGTCGAGGTGGGGCGGCAGAGGCAACTGGACGATGTAGCCGGTACAGGCGGAGTCAGAGTTCAACTCCGCAATCGTGGCCCGCAGTGTCGCTGCGGTGGTGTCGACCGGCAGATCAACGCGTCTCGAGGCGATACCGACCTGGGCGCAGTCGCGGTGCTTGCCGGCCACGTACGCATGGCTGCCGGGGTCGTCGCCGACCAGAACGGTGGCCAGTCCCGGGACAATGCCTCGCCGGGCCAGCGCGGCGATCCGGCCGGTCAGCTCGGCCCTGATCTGCCGGGCGGCCGCCTTGCCGTCCAGCAGCTTCGGGTGGTCCACCACCACGTCGTGACGGACCGGGCCGCCGTGGCTCGTGGTGCTCACCGGGCCCTCCTGAGTGCGCGACACGTCCATCAGTGGAAGAAGTGGCGGGTACCGGTGAGGTACATGGTGATGCCGGCCGCCGTGGCTGCCTGAATCGTCTCGTCGTCCCGCTTCGATCCGCCGGGCTGGACCAGCGCCCGGATCCCGGCCTCGAACAGCACGGTCGGCCCGTCGTTGAACGGAAAGAAGGCATCGGAGGCCGCGACGGCACCCGTAGCCCGTTCCCCGGCTCGCTCGACGGCCAGTCGACAGGAGTCGACGCGGTTCACCTGCCCCATACCGACACCGACCGAGGCGCCGTCATCGGCCAACAGGATGGCGTTCGACTTCACCGAACGGCACGCCCGCCAGGCAAACGCGAGATCGGCCAGGGTCGCCTCGTCGGCGGGCTCACCCGAGACCAGCGTCCAGGTCTTCGGATCGTCGCCGGCGGCGTCGACGTGATCAACCTGCTGGACCAGCAGCCCTCCGGAGATGCCGCGGAACTGGGTGGCCGTCGGGGACTCGTCGAGCGGGCAGACCAGGATGCGGATGTTCTTCTTGCCCCGCAACACCTCCAACACCCCCTGCTCGTACGCGGGGGCGACGATCACCTCGGTGAAGACCTCGGCGACCTGTTCGGCCATCGCCACGCTGACCGGTCGGTTGACCGCGATCACCCCGCCGAA
>JAKDKP010000555.1 GCA_030453285.1 Propionibacteriales bacterium | reverse complement strand
TCGACCAGTTGCTGGCCGAGGGAGGGTTCGTCGACGACACCGGGCAGGCACTCGATGCCAGCTCCGCCTATCGGCCGCACACGTTCATCTGGTTCCACCGCGACCTTCCCGAGGAGGCCGAGGTGCCGTACGAGATCGAGGTCCTGCACCGCGACGAGCGGATCGTGGTGATCGACAAACCGCACTTCCTCTCCACGATCCCGCGTGGCCGACACATCCGGCAGAGTGTGGTCGTCCGCGGTCGAGAGCAGCTCGGCCTGCCCGAGCTGGCACCGGCGCACCGATTGGATCGGATCACCGCTGGAGTCCTGCTGCTGACCACCGAACGACGGTGGCGCGGGCCGTACCAGAGCGTCTTCGAACACCGTCAGGCGACCAAGGTGTACGAGGCCGTCGCACCGGTCGATGACCAGCTCACCTTCCCGCAGGTGGTACGCAGCCACATCGTCAAGGAACGCGGGGTCCTGCAGGCCTACGAGATCCCCGATGCCGCCCCCAACGCCGAAACACTGATCGAGTTGCTTGACCAGCGCAACGGCATCGGTCGCTATCGCGCCACTCCGCACACGGGGAAGACCCACCAGATCCGGCTGCACATGCTCCGCCTCGGCCTGCCGATCATCAACGACCCCTTCTATCCCGAGCTGCGTGACGTTCCGGTCGACGACTTCTCCGCCCCCCTGCAACTGCTGGCCCGTGAGCTCGCATTCACCGACCCGATCAGCGGTGCAGAGCGTCGATTCACCTCCACCCGGACGCTCGCGGTCTGGGCCGATCCTGGCTGAGCAGCCGGCGAGGAACGAGCAGGCGCCCGTCGAAGCCTCCTTGGTGTTCGGTCCGCCATGCCCGCTGCGGGAGTGTCACTCGACCGCACCCCGGCCGATGTGGTCGGATGGCCGGGTGAGTGAGCCCATGGTGACCGAGTCGGTGAACCCCGACACGACGTTGATCGACGAGTTGTCCACCATCGAGCAGGTCCGGTTGATGAACGCCGAGGATGCTGGCGTCGCGGCGGCCGTTGCCGCGCAAGCCGAGCCGATCGCCCGCACCGTCGACGCGGTGGCAGAGCGGATGGCCGCCGGCGGGCGCTTGTTGTACGTCGGGGCCGGGACTGCCGGGCGTCTCGGAGTACTGGACGCCAGCGAGATCCCGCCCACCTTCGGCATGGATCCCGCCCGAGTCGTCGGACTCATCGCCGGCGGCGATCGCGCCATCCAGCACGCGGTCGAGAACGCCGAGGATGACAGCGCCCAAGGTGCGGCTGATCTGGCCGCAAATGGTCTGACCGCTGGTGATGCGGTGGTCGGCCTGGCCGCTTCGGGACGGACACCGTACGTGATCGGGGCCCTGGAGCACGCGCGCCAACTCGGTGCATTCACCGCTGGACTGAGTTGCAATCCCGATTCCGCGGTGGCCGCCGCGGCCGAGGTGGGGATCGAGGTCGTCGTCGGCCCTGAGGTGATCACCGGATCCACTCGCCTCAAGGCCGGGACGGCGCAGAAGCTCGTACTGAACATGATCAGCACGCTCACCATGATCAAGTTGGGCAAGACCTACGGAAACCTGATGGTCGACGTACGGGCCACGAACGAGAAACTGCACCGCAGATCCGAGCGCCTGGTGTCGATCGCCACCGGCGTACCGCCGGATGAAGCGAGGACCGTTCTGGACGCCTGCGGCGGATCGGTGAAGACTGCCATCGCGATGGTGCTCACCGGTACGACGGCCGAAGCGGCCAAGGCATTGCTCGACAGACACAGCGGCTTCCTCAAAGGCGCGGTGGCCGAACAGAAGGGACGAATCTGATGAAGTTGGTGCATCTGGCTGGACTGGTGGTCGCCGGTGGAGCGGCGGCCGGACTCGGCGCTGCGGGGGCGATCCTGGGCACAACGGCCGCGGTTCGGCTGATGGCAGCTCCACGGATCTTCCAGACGCATGACGTCCCGGAGGCACCCGTGGCCATGGTGCTCGGCGCCCAGGTGTTTGCCAGCGGATCACCGTCGGCCTTCCTGCGTGGACGGCTCGACATCGCCCATGACCTGTACGCCGCTGGCAAGGTGCGCGCCATCCTGGTCTCGGGCGACAACGCGCCCGAACATCATCGCGAGTCGTCCACCATGAAGCAGTATCTCGTCGAGCGCGGAGTGCCTCCCGAAGCCATCGTCTGTGACGACTTCGGCAGTGACACCTACGACAGTTGCCTGCGTGCCAAGGAGATCTACGATGTCAAGAAGTTGATCATCGTCACCCAGACGTACCACCTGCCGCGAGCCATCGTCACCGCTCGCCTACTTGGACTTGATGCAACCGGCGCCGGTGACGAGACTGCCTGCCAGTACCCCAAGGCGTGGAACCCCGGGGTCGTCCGCGAGATCCCAGCCAACATCAAGATGATCATCGACCTTGGCCGGCGCCGTCAACCAGCTCACCTCGGCGATCCCACCGACGCCGTCCAGACCGCCCTCGCCCGCTGAGCACCGGCCACGCTCGTTGAGCAAGCGAGTGTGGGCTCAGTGTGGAGTGCAACACCTTGATGTGATGTGAT
>JAKDKP010000028.1 GCA_030453285.1 Propionibacteriales bacterium | reverse complement strand
GGGCGGAAGGTGGCCAGCTCAGCAAACAACGCCGTCGGGTACTGCAGGGCTCCCTGGGGGAAGGACATCGCGTTGGCACGGGCGTTGACCAGGGCGTCGAAACCGCTGCACACGATGGACCCGACCCATCGGATGGCCCCGTCAGGGGT
Source organism: Propionibacteriales bacterium (assembly GCA_030453285.1). Lineage (GTDB taxonomy): Bacteria > Actinomycetota > Actinomycetes > Propionibacteriales > Propionibacteriaceae > Carbonicoccus. Next base: position 10,528 of record JAKDKP010000028.1, on the reverse strand, counting down.
GTCGATCCGGATCAGGTCGACCGGGAGCGGAGGGCGCCTCATCAGGTCGAGGGACTGGTCGGGACGCTTCACGTCGATGCCGAGACCGCGGCACAGATCGTCACCCGAGCCGGCGGCGATCAGCCCCAGCGCCACATCGGTGCCGGCCACGGCGTTCAGGCCGAGGTGCATCATCCCGTCACCGCCAAGCACGATCAGCACGTCGTCGGGGCCATGATCAGCCGCGGCCTGCTGGCAGATGCCTCGGGCCTGTTCGTAGTCGGTGGTCCGTCGTACGACGACTCGGTGCCCGGCAAAGGTCTGCCGCACCTTGGACACCACCGTCGGCAGCATTCTGGCTGCCCGGCCGCTCCCCGAGGTGGGGTTGGCCACGAGCGTGACGGTCATTCCGAAGGAGTTTCCTTGCGCCCCAGCAGCGCGGCAATGCTGTCGCGGTCCGGTGCGGCCGACGAGGTGGTGGCAGTGTCGCCGTCCTCCTCGGCCAGCTTGGCGCGTTCGGTGGCCTTGCGGTGCTCCTCGGCCTGCTCGGCCCGGGCCCGGGCCTCGGCGGCGTCCTGTTCCTCGAGCTGCTTGAGCACCTTGTCCTGGGCGACGCCGTCACCGGTGTCTCGGCCGGTGCGTTTGTCGTTGATCCGGGCAATGGTCTCCGCCGTCAGGCAGAGGATCGTCATCGGCGCCGCGAGGGCCAGCATCGAGAACGGGTCGGTGGTCGGCGTCGCCATCGCAGCGAAGACGAAGGACCCGAAGATGATGAACGGACGGAACTTCTTCAGGTGCGCAGCTCTCAGCACCCCCATGAAGTTGAGCAGCAGCAGCACCAGAGGGATGAGGAAGCTGATGCCGAAGACGAGCATCACCCGCATCAGGAATCCGAGGAACTCCTGGAGCTCCAGCAGGTTGGTGACGTCCACGCCCTCGGGGGTGAAGGAGATCATCATCGCGATGCCCTTGGGCATGATCAGGTAGCCCAGCGCGACACCGCCCAGGAAGAGCGGGGTGGCCGAGCCGACGAAGATCGTGGCCCACTTCTTCTCCTGAGCCAGCAGACCTGGGGCGATGAAGGCCCACAACTGGTAAAGCCAGAACGGACAGGTCAGGATCAGTCCCGACAGGCCAATCATCTTCAACGCCAGGATGGGTGGAGCGGTGACACCCTGGTTGACCATCTGGGTGCTCTGGTCCGGTCGCGAGATCGCCAGCTCCGCCATGGCCTGGTACCAGGGCCAGAGGAGGAAGTCGTACAGACGTTGATAGAAGAAGGCGCTGAGGATCATCACCGCCACGATGGCGACCGCGGAGATCAGCAACCGGTAGCGGAGTTCGCGCAGGTGCTCGAACAACGACATGTTGCCGTCCTCGGGCATGGGCGGGGGCCTCAGCCAACTGAGACTGAGGCTTCGGCCCTTCAGGGTCAACGCCACGATGTCCTCACGGTCACAAGGATCCTCACCGAACAGAGGTCCGCACGGTCAGAATGCTGCCGACGGGCAGCAGAGGTCAGGCCTCGGTGTTGGAGTGCTTCTTGTCGACGATCTCGGCGTCGACGGTCTCCGGTTCGGGCTTGGTCGCGGCGGGCTTGGTGCTCGGCTCGGACTCCAGCTCATCGAGATCCTTGCTCTTGTCCTTCTCGTCACCACGCAGCCCCTTGGTCTCCTCCTTGAACTCGCGGAGGGCGCGACCGGTGCTCTTGCCGAGGCCGGCCAGGCGGGCACCGCCGAACAGCACCAGCACCACGACGGCGATGATCACCAGTTCCATGGGTCCTGGGATTGGCATAACGACTCCTTGTCCACGGCACAGGTGACCCTGCGCGTACGTTCATCCTACGTCTGTGCGGTCCAGCTGTCGGTCCGGCATCTTGATCTGTCCCAACAGTTCAGTCACGGTTTCGAGATGTTTCATCGTCCCACCGGCTTCGACCATGACGGCCTTGGCCTGGCGGTAGAGCCGCACCGCGAGCACCACGAGCAGCACGACACCGATCACGATGCCGAGTCCGACCACGGCTGCCACGATCCACCACATGGGCGCGACCCTACCCCAGCCCCGTCGGGCCCGGATCGTCCCGCCCCATCCCCAGGGCGGCGTACTGATCAAGGGCCTCGGCAGCGCGTTGATCGGCCGTCTCGGCCGCCAGGGGCGGGTCCACCGCACGGACGCCGTCACCGAGCCGGAGCAGCAGCGCCCGGAACCACGCCTGGTCGATCACCCGCAGGGTGACCACCAGCTCGTCGCCGACCCCCGCGGTCTGCTGCTCCACCGGGTAGTACTCGGCGATCCAATGCGCCTGCGGCGCCAGGGTGAGCGTCACCTGCGGGGCATCGGCCTCGTCGGCGAACCAGGGGGCGTCGGGATCCGGCAGGGTCACCTGATGCCGCTCAACCGGTTGATCGGTGGGTACGGCCCGAACGATCCGATCCATCCGGAAACTACGCAGACCGCCAGCACTCCAGCACCACGCGTCGAGGTAGGCGTACCCGTCACGGACCGAGGCACGCAACGGGTCGACCTGTCGCTGCGTGGTCTCGGCCCGCGAGGCGACGTCGTAGGTGAGGTCGAGCCGTACCCCCTCACCCAGAGCCTGATGCACGGCGGCCCGGACCTCCTCGGTGCCGCCGGAGACCCGGACCTGGGTCCGGCTGGCCGCTTCGGCGCGATCACCGGCGGCGGCCGACAGTTTGTCCAGCAGGCTGTCGATGACCGCGAACCGGGCCGGGTCGGCGAGCTCCCGCAGCGAACGCAGGGCCAGCACCAGCGCAACAGCCTCGTCGGGAGTGAACCTCATCGGCCGGGCAAAGTAGTCGGCATTGCTGAGATGGATGCTGCCGTGACCGTCGACGGCCTCCAGATCGACCTCGATGTAGTCGCCCGGCATCAGCTCGGGCAGGCCGCACCAGTACAGCACCTGCAGGTCCTGGCGAATCTGGCGCGGTGTCACCTCGAACGCCGCCGCCACCTGATCGATGTGGACGCCATCGTGCTGCTGCAGGTACGGCACCAAGGACAGCAGGCGTGCCACCTGGCTGTGCGAGCCGCTCATCGCGTCTGCTCCGATCGGGTGCCGCGCCGGCCGACTCCGGCCAGGTGCCTGAGCAGCGCGGTCCGCAGCTCAGGTGGGTCGAGCACGACGACGTCCGGCCCGTACACGGCGAGCTCGCCGACCATGGAGTCGCGACCCGCGTACCCGACGGTGACGACCTCGAACCCCTGGGGAAGTCGTACGTCGGCCGGTGCGGTGGCCGCAGTCCCGCGACGCCGCAGGCCAGCGGCCCGTCCGACCCGGAGTGCCACGGTGGCCTCGGCGGTGCTGGCCGGCGGTTCGAGCGCCCGGGCGAGTTCGCGAATGTCGACGTCGGCCGGCAGGGTGAACTCCCCCGCGCGGCGCGACACCTTCGTCACCGTTCGGACGCGGGAGAGCCGGAACATCCGGGGCGCCTGCCGGTCGGGGTCGAATCCGACGACGTACCAGCGGCCCTTCGCCGAGGTGATGCCCCACGGCTCGACCGTACGGGTGCCCTTGTCGGCGTAGTCGAAGGTGACGCGGCGGCGATCGATCATCGCATCCACCCACTGCTCGAAGCCGGCCTCCCGGGCGGTCACGACCGGTTCGAGGCGGGGCAACCGCGCATCGTCGGGTTCCACCCCGGCCGCCCGCAGTTTGCGCATCGCGTTCTGGGTCGAGGAGGCGACCGAGGCCTGCCGCCACGCCCGGGCCGCGACCCCGAGGGTTGCGGCCTCGTCGGCGGTGAGTTCGATCGGCGGCAGCTCGAAGTCGGCCGGTGAGATCCGGTACCCCTGCTCATCGTCGAAGAAGTGCTCGAAGCTGCCGGTCTCGATCGGCACCCCGAGCTCACGGAGCTCCTCCTTGTCCCGCTCGAACATCCGCTCGAAGGCCGAATCGCTCTGATCCCGGTAGCCCTGCACGGCCGAACGGATCTCGTCCTTGGAGACGTACCGCTTGGTCGAGAGCAGACAGATCGTGAGGTTCAGCAGACGTTCCGACTTGTCGACTGCCATAACATCGGAAGCTATCAACATTCCAGGAACCGTCGGCGACCGGGAGGCCACGCGTGTCCGCATCGATCTCGCGCTGTGGTGCCATGGGTGCTGGGCGGTACGCCCCCAGCCCGAGCTCAGCCCTGCATCTGGGGAACCTGCGCACCGCCGTGGTGGCCTGGTTGGTCGCCCGCACCACCGACCGGAGATTCCTGCTCCGGATCGACGACCTCGATCGCGATCGCAGCCGCACCGAGGTCGCCCACCAACAGATCGCCGACCTGACCGACCTCGGCCTGGACTTCGACCCTCCCCTGGTCTGGCAGTCCGAACGCGACGACGCCTACTCCGATGCGCTGGGGCAGTTGGACACCTACGAGTGCTTCTGCAGTCGTCGCGAGATCGCCGATGCCGTACGGGCTCCGCACCTCCCCGTCGACGCCTACCCCGGCACGTGCGCCGAACTCACGGAGCCCGAAAGGGTCGTCCGACGCGCCGAACGACCGGCCGCCCTGCGGGTCCGCGCCGCTGGCGACACGATGACCGTGACCGACCGGTGGACTGGTGAGGTCACCGGGAACGTCGATGACTTCGTGGTCCGACGCAATGACGGGACGTTTGCGTACAACCTGGCGGTGGTGGTCGACGACGCCTGCGCCGGGGTCGACCAGGTGATCCGCGGAGCCGACCTGCTGGGCTCCGCACCACGGCAGGCGTGGCTGGCCGAGCAGCTCAGCCACCCCATCCCCTCGTACGGGCACGTGCCGCTGGTCACCGGCGTCGACGGTCGCCGACTGGCCAAGCGGGACGGGGCGGTCACCCTGGCCGACCTGGCGAGCGCCGGGGAGGACACGGCGGCGGTGCTGGGCCGGATCGCGGTCTCGCTCGATCTGGCCACCCCGGGCGAACCGGTCACTCTTGACCATCTGCGTGCTCGGTTTGATCCGTCCGTGGCGCCCCGCCCCTGGGTGGTCGAGGGCTGACGGCCAGGGATCCAATGGCTACAGCACGGCACCGATCGCTGCGATGACCGTGGGCAGATTGCGCTCGTTCAGCGCGGCCACGCAGATCCGTCCCGAGTCCAGCCCATAGACGGCATGCTCGGTGCGCAGCGCGATCATCTGTTCCTTGCTCAGACCGGAATAGCTGAACATGCCGTTCTGGGTGGTGATGTGGGCCAGGTCCACGCCGGTGGCGGCCTTGAGCCCCTCGCGCAGGCGCACACGCATCCGTTGGATCCGTTCCCGCATGCCGGCGAGTTCTCCCTCCCACTGCTGTCGCAACTCCGGATCGTCCAACACCGTGGCGACAACGGTCGCGCCATGCGTCGGCGGATTGGAGTAGGTGGTCCGGACAACGATCTTGAGTTGACTCAGCGCGGTGGCCGCCTCCTCGGCGTCGGCACAGACGACCGTGAGCGCACCGACACGTTCCCCGTACAGGCTGAAGGTCTTGGAGAACGACGTGGAGATCAGACAGGTGATGCCCGCCCGGGCGAACTTGCCGACCGCGGCGCCGTCGGCGGCCAGCCCGTGCCCGAATCCTTGGTAGGCCATGTCGAGCAGCGGAACCAGGCCACGTTCGGCAACGACCGCGAGCACGCGATCCCACTGGTCGGGAGTCAGGTCGTAGCCGGTCGGGTTGTGGCAGCAGGCATGCAGCACGACGATCGTGCCCGCCTCGGCGGACAGCAGCGCGGACAGCATGCCCTCGATGTCGACGCCGTTGGTTGCCGCGTCGAAGTACGGGTAGGTCTCGACCGTGAATCCCGCGCGGGTGAATATCGCGCGATGGTTCTCCCAGCTCGGATCGGAGATCAACACCGTCGCCTCGGGGCCGACCAGCTGCAGGAAGTCGGCGGCCACCTTCAACGCCCCGGTCCCGCCGAGGGACTGCACGACCGCGACCCGATCCCGTTCGACGCTGTCGCCCAGCACGAGATCGGCCACCGCCCGGTCGTACGCCTTGAGCCCGTCGATCGGGAGATAGCCGTACGGCTTCGCTGCGGCGATGATCCGTTGGTCGACGGTCGCGACGCAGTCGAGCAGTGGCACGACTCCCTCCTCGGTCTGGTAGACCCCGACGCCGAGGTTGACCTTGTCGGCACGGTCATCGGCGTTGAACGCCTCGGTCAGTCCGAGGATCGGGTCACGCGGGGCATGGTCGAGATGGGACAGCAGGCTCATGGCGTCATTCTCGCACTGTGACAGCATCACGAACGGACACGTTCAGTCCGAGGACGGACAGGGACAGAGTGACGTACGACGATGCCGACCGGCCGAGCGCGATCAACACCCCGATGGGACGTGTCAGCCACCTGAGGGCGCCGGAGACCGGCGGCATGGTGGCCACCGTGCGCATCGGGAAACTGCCCGCTGGTACGTCGGTGGTGATCAAGTGGGGCGGGACTCACCCAGCCAGCGCGGACAGCCTGGCCGCCGAAGCGACCGCCCTCGAGTGCTTGGCCGAGGCCGGGCTGCCGATGGCGCGGCTACTGCACGCCAAGCCAGGAATGACAGTCACCACCCGGCTTCCCGGGCGGATCGACCTCGACCGTGCCGACCATGATCATCTGAGCGTGCTCGCCGACCAGCTCGGGGACGTGCGGGCGGCTCCGTCCGACGGTTTCGGGCCGTTCGAGTCCTGGGTTGCTCGCGACGCGGTCCCTCCCGAGTGGAGAGATCACGGACTGGGGCCTGAGGCCATCGCGCTAGCGGCAGAACCCGTGCCCGGGGCGCAGCGATGCCATGACCGGGCTGGCCCACTGGTGGGCGTACGAGATCGTCTCCTGGCTGCCCCGCGATCCGGCCCACATCCTGCCGCCGTGGCAGCAGGCTCGCCCGGACCTCACCGTCGAGCGGGTCAGATCACGATGTGAACAGCTGCTGGCTTGGTCACTGCGCGGCGGTCGGCCGGCGAGTGATGTCGTGTCTGGATAGAAGTCCGTGGCTCACTGCGGCGCCTGGGTGGGCTGGGTGAAGAGGATGTCGACGACGTAGACCAGGGTCGCATCGGCGGGGATCTTCATCGCCTCGTTGCCGTCGGGCCCGTACGCCTTGTCCGGCGGAATCACGATCAGCACCCGGCTGCCGACGGTCTGATCGGCCAACCCCTCGCCGAATCCGGCGATGAGTTCGGTGGGCGCGGCGGTCTCCGGACCTGTCTTGCTGCCGTAGTTCTCATCAATCACCGTGCCACCGGACCACAGGACGCCGCGATAGTTGACCGTCACGGCGTCGGTCGCTGCCACCTTGGCGCCCTTGCCCTTGATCACCGTCGCGGACTTCAGCTCGGTTGGCGGGTCTGTCGTGGGCACGGTGATCTTGGGATTCTTGAGGTCGTCGGACACCGTCGGCAGATCGGCGGCGACCTTCTGCTTGTCGCCCTCGGGCTGTTCGAGCGTGGTGGCGACGATGTCGATCACGAAGATCAAGGAGTCGCCGACTTCGATGCCGGCCTGCTGGCTGCCGCCCTGCTTGTCGTAGCCGTCCTCTCCCGGCATCGCCACCAGGACCCGGCTGCCCGCCTTCTGGCCGGCCAAGCCCTTCTGGAATCCCGGGACGACCCGGTCGAGGGCGAAGGTCGCGGTCTGTCCCCGGCTGAACGAGTCGTCGAACTTCTTCCCCGTACGGCCGTTCACCCCGTAGTAGTGCATCTCGACCGGACCGGCCGGAGGGACGGTGGCCCCCGTGCCGGGTGACAGCACCTTCACCCGGGTCTTGTCGATCGCCCACGGCTTCTTCTTGAGCTCGACCTTCGGCTCCTTCATCGGCGACCCGGAGACGGTGATGTTGTCGAGATTGTCCGACTTCGTCACGGGCTTCGCCGACGAGGACGAAGCGCTGGGGCTCGGCGAGGCGCTGGTGCTGCCACTCGATGAGGGGGTGGCCGTCGGTGCGGCAGAGACCCGTGGCGTCCCGTTCGGCGGCGCCGCCTCATCGGGGGTGGACTGGCAGGCCGCGGTCAGCGTGACCGCCAGCACGGCCACAAAGCTCAGGAACTGCGCGACGCGGCGCTGACGCGGAACGGGTCGAGAAGGAACACAAGGCACCGTGGAAGGCTACCCGAGTGGCGGTGCCACGCCACCCACCCGGTCGCGCATGGCGGTGATCAGGCGATCGACGCGCTCATCGACCGAGGCAAACGGGTCCTTGCACAAGACGGTGCGTTGCGCCTGGTCGTTCAGCTTGAGGTGCACCCAGTCGGCGGTGATGTCGCTGTGCGTCTCGTGGGCAGCCCGGATGAAGTCGCCACGCAGCCGCGCCCTGGTGGTCTGCGGTGGCTGATCGCGAGCCGACTCGGCATCGGCCGGGTCGATCACTGTCGCCACCCGACCGCGGGCCCGCAGCAACGAGAACAGCCCACGCCCCTCGCGGATGTCGTGATAAGCGAGGTCGAGTTGGGCGATGCGAGGATCGGTCCACGACAGGTCGTGACGTTCGGCGTACGCGGTGAGCAGCTTCTGCTTGATCGCCCAGTCGATCTCGGTGTCGATCCGCGAGGTGTCGCCGGACTCGATGGCGTCCAGGGTGCGCTCCCACAGATCGACCACCCGCGCCATCAGCGGATCCCGTCCCGACGGCGGACCGAGATGGGCCAGCGCCTTGGCGAGGAACTCACGCTGCAGATCCAGACCGGTGATCGTGCGGCCGTTGGCGAGTCGGATGCCGGCGCGGCCGCGGGGATCGCGGCTCAGATCACGGATGGCGCGAATCGGGTTCTCGCAGGTGAGGTCACGCATCGGGACCCCGTCCTCGATCAGCCGGAGCACCAGCTCGGTGCTGCCGAGCTTGAGCAGGTTCGTCGTCTCGCTCATGTTCGAGTCGCCGACGATCACGTGGAGTCGGCGGTACCGCTCGGGGTCGGCGTGTGGTTCGTCGCGGGTGTTGATGATCGGACGGCTGCGCGTGGTGGCCGAGGACACGCTCTCCCAGATGTGTTCGGCCCGCTGGCTGAACACGTACTCGGCCCCGTGCAGCCCGGGCAACACCTTGCCCGCGCCACAGATCAATTGCCTGGACACCAGGAACGGCACCAGGACATCGGTGTAGGCGGTGAGATCCCCGGCCCGGCTGATCAGATAGTTCTCGTGGCAGCCGTACGAGTTCTGGTGGCTGTCGGTGTTGTTCTTGAACAGATAGATGTCGGCATCGGTGCCCTCGTCGGCCAGCCGCTGCTCGGATTCACGGGCGAGCTGATCAATGATCAACTCTCCCGCCCGGTCGTGCGCCAGCACCTGGCGCAGATCGTCGCACTCGGCGGTGGCGTACTCGGGATGGGAGCCGACATCGAGGTAGACCCGTGACCCATTGGGCAGGAACACGTTGCTGGATCGGCCCCAGGTCACCACCGTACGAAACAGGTGCCGCGCCACCTCGTCGGGTGTCAGACGACGACTCCCGCGATGGGTGCAGGCAACGCCGTACTCGGTCTCGACACCGTAGATCCGGCGGGCACGCTCCCGCCCACCCACGCGGTCATCGGGGCCGTCCATGATCAACTTCAGTCGGCAATGACGTCGAGCAGGGTGCCGAGCTCACCAGAGGTCAGGTCCCGCAGCTCGCCGACGCCGAGGCGCCCGAGTCGGACGGGGCCGAGCTGAGTCCTGGACAATCGGCGTACGGGATGGCCGACGGATTCCATCGTGCGACGGACGATCCGGTTGCGGCCCTCGTGCAGCACGATCTGCACCATCGAGCGGTCCTTGGCCCAGCTCACCAGCTTGACGGAGTCGGGCTTGACCGGGCCGTCCTCCAGCCGGATTCCCTTGCGCAGCTTGGCGATCGTGGGCTTCTCGACCACCCCGGCCACCTCGGCCAGGTAGGTCTTCTGCACCCTGAACCGCGGATGGGCGAGCTTGTGGGCGAAGTCCCCGTCGTTGGTGAGGATCAACAGACCCTCGGTGTCGGTGTCCAGCCGACCGACATGGAAGAGCCGATCCTTGCGCCCCACCAGGTAGTCACTCAGCGTCGGTCGTCCCTCGGGGTCGTCCATGGTCGACACCACGCCGCGCGGCTTGTTGATCACCAGGTAGGCGTGTCGTCGGGGCGGAGGAATACGGGATCCGTCGACGCGGACCACGTCGGTGTCGGGGTCGATCCGCAGGCCCTGTTCGGTGACCAGGTTGCCGTTCACCTCGACCCGCCCCTGGCTGATCATGTTCTCGCTGGCGCGACGAGAGGCGACACCTGCCTGGGCAAGCACCTTCTGCAGTCGTACGCCGTCGGTGGAGTCGTTGTCGGTCTCGCTCATGCCTGATCATTCCGTTCCGGTGCGTACGCACCCTCGTCGTCGGCGGGAGTGCCCGCCGGATCGTTCGCTTCCTGCGGCTCAGCCACCACGGCCAGTTGCCCGAGCTCGGCCTCGAGTTCGGAGACCTCCGGCAGGTGCGGGGCCAGCGGGGGCAGATCCTTCAGGCTATGCAGACCCATTCGTTCGAGGAACTCGTCGGTGGTGCGGAACACGATCGCCCCGGTCACCTTCGTCCTGACCGGCCTCCTCGATCATCCACCGCGCCACCAGGGTGCGGATC
>JAKDKP010000554.1 GCA_030453285.1 Propionibacteriales bacterium | reverse complement strand
GACAGCAGGAGGATCAAAGCGCCCAGACGCAACGCCTGCTTCGCCCCGTACCGGGGGATGTCCTTGTGGTCGCGCTCTGGCAACCATACGAGCTTGGCCGGATCCACCTTGTCATCGATCAGACGGATCATCCGTGTCTTGTCCAGCCACTTGTAGAGCCCGGGTTCGATGATCATCATGCTGGCATCGCGGGCCATCACTGCACGGGCCCCATCTGGCCAACAAAAAACTGCACAGGCTTCGTCGAACACCACCCTGTACACGACTCCACCTGCCTGGTAGTTGATGCCCTGGTCGCCGAATTGCATCACCTCCCGAGATAGCCCCTTTTTCTCGAATTCCTTGGTCCATCGCAGCGGTTGTGGTGCCGGGCCTGGGTTCCGCTTTGGCCCAACCTCGGCGGCCTCGACCACCTGGACGGCAACTGGGTCGCAGTGGATCAAGCAAGTTTCCCAGACTTGGCGGGCTACTTTGCGGACTTCGTCGGCGCTCACCGCGTCGAGTTCGGTCATCATTTCGACCAGCGTCTCGACGGGCCTGCCGTCCAGCTCAGCAATAGCCTGGGTCGGCAGGAATGAGGCCGGGGTGGCCGGGGCCAGCTCGCGACGGACACCACGAATCGCCGCAGCCAGTTCGTCGTCTGTCACTTCGCTCGACGACGAGTCACGGACGAGGCCCACAAAGGCCTCAGACACCTCAACGAGTCTGTCCGGCAGCGCGTCGGCGAACAGCGTAACCGCTCCGGTCCGTCCATCCCGTGTCGCGTAGTCGGCGTCGGCGACGTAGGACAGCCCCCTGTCCTCGCGCAAGGTTCGGAACAGGCGCCCCGCCATCATTCGAACGTAGACCTTGGCGGCCCATGAGCGGACCACAATGCCTTGCAGCGCGATCCCGTTCCCTCCGCCAAGAAAATAGGACGGAGTCTCGGCAACCCACTCACCCGGATCCGGGTCAGGTCGTCGTTCGCCGCGCGGCAGTGCCAGTTCCAGCCCTTCAGGCACGCGATCGGTGGTCAGGAAGGCGACTGCGTTGCCTCGGGTGAACCACCTCGCGGCCCATTCACGCACCGTCTGCTCCGAAATAGTGAACATACCGAACTCTTCGATGGCGGCCATGCCATATCCGGCCGCGCCGTATCTCTCCTCACGAAATGGCGATGCACCGTCGCGATGAGAGGCCTCGGTGTGGATGATTTGCCTCTCCTTCTCCAGCCGCTCCAAGGGCAAGGAGTGCAGGGCACGACATACCCCGTTGAGGTAGGCGACCACCTCTTGCACCGTTCCGGTTGCGTGAAACAGTGTCCATCGATCGGATGTCTGGCCGTTCTCATCGGCCTCACCGGTACGCACTTGGCCGATCGCAAGGTGTTCGATCAGGTGGGTGATGCCGGCAATCGGGACTGCTTCATCAGCAGTGCCGACACGGAAGAATAGGCCACCGGTAACCCTTTGTCCTGATGAACCTCCAGGCTGGTCCACCCCCGGCGGCAAGGTGAGCACCGGAACCCCCGACACATTCCCGACCACTGGGCCGGGGCTAACGCCGATTTCGAACTCGTCTGTGGACACTCCGATCACTCCCTCGCGCTGGTGCATTCCGGGCAAAGACTACTGCGCTGCCAATTGCGTCGGGCTAACCGATGGAATTGGGTCACGATGACACTGACGCAACCAACGCGCTCACGGGCCACCGAGGGCATGTCCGCCTTGGCGAGGCGTGAGCACGGTGGTTGCGTCACAGGGTTGTCTCAGGCGGCGGCGGGTTCGGGTTCGGATTGGGCTTCGAGCAGGTCGGCGTACCGGCCGGCTTGGGCGACCAGGTCGTCGTGGTTGCCGACCTCGGCGATTCGGCCGTGGTCGAGCACCACGATCAGGTCGGAGTCGCGGATGGTCGACAGGCGGTGGGCGATGGTCAGGGTGGTCCGGCCCCGGCTGAGCTCATCCAGGGCGTCCTGGACGGCTCGTTCGGTGCGGTTGTCCAGGGCGCTGGTCGCCTCGTCCAGGATCAGCACCCGGGGGTCGCGCAAGATGGTGCGGGCCAAGGCGATCCGCTGTTTCTCCCCGCCGGAGAACCGGTATCCGCGGGCACCGACCACGGTGTCGTAGCCGTCGGGCAGGTCCATGATCAGCTCGTGCACCTGGGCCGCCCGTGCCGCGGTCTCGATCTCGGCGTCGGTGGCTTCGGGACGTGCGTAGCGAAGGTTTTCGCGGATCGTCGAGTGCAGCAAGTAGGTCTCCTGGCTGACCACACCGACCAGATCGGCGATCCCGGACAGGGTCAACTCACGCAGGTCGACGCCGTCCAAGCAAACCACTCCGGAGGTGGGGTCGATCAGTCGGGACACCAGCCCGGCCAGCGTCGACTTGCCCGAACCGGTGGCCCCCACCAGCGCGACATGGCTACCGGCAGGGATTTGCAGCGTGATGTTCGACAGTGCGTCGGTTTCGGCATCGGGGTAGCGGAAGGACACGTCCTCCAAGCTCACCCGGCCACGGGCCTGTTCGCGATCCAGCCGGGTCGGCCGGTCCGGAGCGGCGATCTCGACCGGCAG
>JAKDKP010000027.1 GCA_030453285.1 Propionibacteriales bacterium | reverse complement strand
GTTTGGTCTGGTTGTGTGCCTGCGGCTCGGTTTGGTCTGGTTGTGTGCCTGCGGCTCGGTTTGGTCTGGTTGTGTGCCTGCGGCACAATGGACCGGTTGCCGGTTCACGCATCGGAACGCCGCCGCATCCCGCGGGGCAGCGACCCGGCACGGCTGAGGAGAAAACCATGAAGGCTGACATCCACCCCGAGTATGTGGAGACCCAGGTGTCCTGCACCTGCGGCAACTCGTTCACCACCCGCAGCACCGCGACCAGCGGCACCATGCGCGCCGACGTGTGCTCCGAGTGCCACCCGTTCTACACCGGCAAGCAGAAGATCCTTGACACCGGCGGCCGCGTAGCCCGCTTCGAGAAGCGTTACGCCAAGAAGTCTTGACCCATCTGCTGGGCGGCCAGTCCGCCCGACCGGTCCGAACGCCGGACAGCCCGTCGGCTGTCCGGCGTTCTGCGTTCACCGAGATCTGCGTTCACTGAGAGGATCGTCGTCATGCCTTCCGGATTTGCTGCCGCCGAGCCGTTGCGCGCCGAGTTCGCCGGCCTCGAGTCCGAGATGGCCGACCCGGCCGTGCATGCCGACGTGGCCCGGGCGCGGCGGATCGGTCGCCGCTATGCCGAGCTGACGCCGATCATCAAGGCCTTGGCCGAACACGAGACGCTGTCGGCCGACGTACAGGCTGCTCGCGAACTCGCTGCCGAGGATCCCGGATTCGCCGAGGAACTGCCCGGCCTGGAGGAGCGACTGGCGGCGATCACCGAACGGGTGACGCGTCTGCTGGTGCCCTCGGACCCCAACGACCTTTCCGACCTGATCATGGAAATCAAGTCCGGTGAGGGTGGGGAGGAGTCGGCCCTGTTCGCCGCCGACCTGCTCCGGATGTACACCCGATATGCCGAGGCGCGTGGTTGGAAGGTGACCGAGCTGGACGCCCAGCCCACCGATCTCGGTGGATGGAAGTCGGTGACGGTGGCCATCAAGGCGTCGGCCGCAGCCGGGACGAGTTCGTACGAGAACGTCAATTCCAGCGGAGGGCCGTACGGGGTCCTCAAGTTCGAAGGCGGCGTGCATCGCGTGCAGCGCATCCCGGTCACCGAATCCCAGGGGCGGGTGCACACCTCGGCCGCCGGGGTGCTGGTGATGCCCGACGTCGAACCCGACGAGGTGGAACTCAACGAGTCCGACCTGCGGATCGACGTCTTCCGCGCATCCGGGCCCGGCGGCCAGGGCGTCAACACCACCGACTCCGCCGTACGGATCACCCACCTGCCGTCCGGGATCGTGGTGAGTTGCCAGAACGAGCGCTCCCAACTGCAGAACCGGGAACAAGCGATGCGGATGTTGCGCTCACGGCTGGTCACCGCCGCCGAGGAGGAGGCCGCCCAGTCCGCCTCCGACGCCCGCCGCAGCCAGGTCCGTACCGTCGACCGCTCCGAGCGGATCCGGACCTACAACTATCCCGAGAACCGGATCGCCGACCACCGGATCGGGTTCAAGGCGCACAACCTTGATGCGGTGTTGAACGGTGACCTGCAGCCGGTGCTGGACGCGTTGGCCGAGGCCGATCTGCAGGCCCGGCTCGCTGCTGGTGCCGATGCCTGAGGACACTGAGGCGGTCGTGCCTGCCGCCCCAAGGGCTGAGGCCACGGCGTTGCTCCGCTGGGCCGTTGCCACCTTGCCCGCGCCGTCGCCGGAGACAGAGGCACGCACGCTGCTGGCGTACGTGCTCGGACGCTCTCCGGCGGAGTTGATCATGGTCGGTACCGTCGGGGCGGCCGATGCCCGGCGCTATGCGGAGGTGATCGCCGAGCGTGCGGCGGGGACACCGCTGCACCATCTCACTGGCGTCGCGCATTTCCGGCACAGCACCCTGCGGGTCGGGCCCGGCGTCTTCTCCCCGCGGCCCGAGACCGAGGTGATGACCGGTCACGTCATCACCGAGTTGCACCGCCTGATCGCCGACGGGGTCACGCCGGTCGTCGCCGACCTGTGCACCGGCTCAGGAGCGATCGCCCGCGCCATCACCGACGAGGTGCCCGGCATCAACCTGCATGCCTGCGAACTCAGCGAGGACGCGCTGTCGTACGCCATGGACAACCTGGCGGGCACGGGCGCCGATCTCGTGCAGGGGGATCTTGCCGACGTCTTCGGTGAGTTGGACGGCACCGTCGATGTGGTGGTGTGCAACCCGCCCTACATTCCCCTCGAGGCCTGGGAGTCGGTGGCTCCCGACGTACGGGATCACGATCCACATCTGGCTCTGTTCTCCGGGCAGGATGGGTTGGACGCGATGCGGGTGCTCGCGGTGACCGCGGCCAGACTGTTGCGACCCGGGGGGCTCGTCGCCGCCGAACACGCCGAGGTGCAGCACGCTTCGGCGGTCGAGATCTTCGTCGCCCACGGGAGTTGGACGGCCGTGGCCGATCACCTGGACCTGACCGGCCGACCACGCTTCGTCACCGCTCGACGCCGCTGAGCTGACGCCCGTATTGGGCCGTCATGCCCCTCGGTGGGTGAGTTTCTCGCTCGAGGCAGCGGTGCGGCAGCGTTCGCGGTCCGATTCGGGTGTCGTGAGCGGCGTTCCCTGATGACTCGTTCGATGCCGCCACGACCGGGCCGGGTCGGAGTCTGGCAGGATTGCCGGGTGACTGTGTCCGATCCCCACGAGCCCGCCGAATCGAAGGAAGGTTTTGCCGCCTACCAACCCGACGACGGCATCGATGCGATCCAGGATCCCTTGGACGATGATGTGGTGCAGGGGTCCGAGCCGCTGGTGGCCGAGCCCTACGTTCCCGGCGGTGTCACCGAGGACGAGATCGGTGACCAGGCTGACGATGCCGGGAGCGGGGACGCGACGGATGCGGAACCGCACGATCAGGAACTGACCGAGCAGGCCTGCCCCGAACCGGAGCCCGATCCCACCTGGGTCAAGGTGGACGGTACCGATACCGAGAGTGCTGCCGAGGCGGCCCAGGATGCTCTGGAGGCGGGGGAGTGTGTGGTCATCCCCACCGACACTGTGTACGGGATCGGCGCCGATGCGTACGAGGCCGAAGCGGTCGCCAAGCTGCTGGCGGCCAAGGGCCGCGGTCGCGACATGCCGCCGCCGGTGCTGATTGCCGACACCGCACTGGTGAAGGCCTTGGTGACCGACGTGCCGGCCGCTGCGGAGGCGCTCACAGCACGCCACTGGCCCGGCCCGTTGACCGTGATCCTGCGCGCGCAGCCCAACTTGGGCATGGATCTGGGGGACACCGACCAGACTGTGGCCGTACGGGTTCCCGATCATGCGGTGGCCCGCGAGATCCTCCGCCGGACCGGCCCTCTGGCGGTGTCCAGTGCCAACAAGTCAGGTCAGCCGGCTGCGGTCACGATCGACGATGCCATCGACCAACTCGGCAACTCCGTCGCGGTGTACGTCGACGGTGGCCTTCTCGGCGGTGCCGACACTGCCCCCTCGACCATCGTTGACTTCACGCAGTCACCCGACGGCATCGTGTTGCGACTGGGGGCGTTGTCCTTGGAGGCGCTACGCGTCGATGCACCGCAGATTTCGGTGCTGGAGCCGTCGGATCCGGCGGAGAAGAAGCTGTCGGCGGCGCGTCGCCGGCCCGAGAACCCGCTCGCCCGTCTGACCCAGTCCCAGTCCGAGCTTGCCGACAGCATCCGATCGGCCGCCGCGCTCGATCCGAACGTCGACGCGGTGATCGCCGGTAGCGACGAGCCGAACGCCGGGGAGACGATCCCCGACGAGACAGGTCGGGACAAGACTGCCCCCGACGAGACGAGTCCCGACAGAGCAAGCTCCGATCAGACAAGCTCCGATCAGACAAGCTCCGACGGGGGCCCGGACGAGCCCGGGGTCGCGGGGCCCGCGCCCGTCGACAAAGAGCGTCCGACCACCGACGCTCTGCCCTCGGGGCAGGATCGCCACTGACCGATGCGCGAATACGTCCTGGTGCTGCTGATCGCCGCGGCGACCACCTTCTTGATGAGCGGGGTGTGTCGCCGGGTGGCGCTGCGTTTCGGTGCCACGGCCAAGGTGCGTGACCGGGACGTCCATACGATCCCGATCCCGTACTTCGGGGGAGTAGCGATGCTTTTCGGGGTCGCCGCGGCGATCCTGGTGGCCACCAATCTGCCGTGGCTCGGCCGACACGTGGGCGTCCAACATGACGCGTACGCCGTCCTCGCCGGTGCTGCCATCATCTGCATGGTCGGAACCCTGGATGATCTGTTCGAGTTGAATGCGATCGCCAAGTTCGCCGGTCAGGTGTTTGCCGCCGGCGTGGTGGTCGCCCTCGGGGTGAAGATGCTGTGGATCCCGGTCGGGGACACCATCTATTCGCTGGACAACGTGGCCTCGGTGGCCATCACCGTCTTCTTCGTCGTGCTGTGCAGCAATGCGGTGAACTTCGTCGACGGCCTGGACGGGCTGGCGACCGGAGTGGTCGGCATCGGTGCGCTGGCGTTCTTCGGCTACTCCTACTGGCTGGCGTACGAGCAGGATCTGGTCCTGGCCACCACTTCGAGCCTGGTCACCGTCGCGCTGGCCGGGGCGTGCATCGGATTTTTGCCGCACAACTTCTTCCCCGCACGGATGTTCATGGGCGACTCCGGCGCGCTGCTGCTGGGGCTGCTGCTGGCCAGCTCGACGGTCAGCCTGACCGGACAGATCGACTCCGAACAGATGCGCGGAGCCAGCGGCACCGATCTGGTGCCGGCCTTCCTGCCGTTGGTGCTGCCGTTGGCGGTCCTGGCGCTGCCCTTCCTCGACCTGGTGCTGGCCGTCGTACGACGCACGTACGCCGGCAAGTGGTGGTTCGTGGCCGATCGGCAGCACATCCATCACCGGCTGCTCGAGCGCGGACACAGCCAGCGGCGGGCGGTCGTGCTGATGTACTTCTGGTCGGCGTTGATCTCCGGCTCGGTGATTGCGCTGGGGCTGGTGCGGACCTGGTGGGCGATCGGGCTGGTCGGGCTGCTGGCGGTCGCGGTCGTGGTGGCGACATGGTGGCCAACCCGCAAGCGTGAGCTGGAGGTCTGAGGTGGTCGGTGGCGTTCGAGTCGCACGGACACCGGTGCTTGTGCTACTTTTCACAAGCAGTACGGCAAGCAGTTGCGGTGGGCACCACCACGCATCACCGCACAACCCCTGAGCCGCGCACATGACGATGTCGGACCGACACCACGCAGACAAGGGATCATGAACCTGACCGACGAGCAGCCGCAAGCTGTCTCCGCCGGCCACGTGCCGAGCGCGAGCCAAGCCGCAGCGATGCGCCGCCATGGTTCGCGCCTGTTGGCCGCCGGGTTCATCGGCGCGCATGTGCTGGGCATCCTGACGATCATCGTGCTGGCGATCACCCTGGGCACCCCCGGTGCCATCTCGGGCGCCCTCGGAGTGGTGGTCGTGCTGATGTATCGCCTGATCGGCCAGATGATCAGCAACTCCTCGACCCGGCTCGCGGTCGGTCAGCAGATGGCCACCGCGATGGGTTCGCTGATCCTGCGCGTCACCGTGCTGCTCGTGCTGGTCGCGGTGTGGTTGAGCCTGCCCGCCGAGGTCGCCGCGCGCTTCGAAGTGATCGGCATCGCGTCCGGTGTCCTCGCCGCCGAACTCGGCTGGCTGGCCGCGCTGATGATCACCGGACTCCGTACGCGGATGCCGATCTACGACCCCGCCGAGAGCGCGGAGACGCCCGCATGACCAACTCCTCCTCGACTGCTAGGGTCCGTGATGCATCAGCAGAACGGGCACCGATGGGCGTCTCGTCCGATGGTGCGCGAGCAGTCTCCATGCTGGTCACCGGACCGCTGCTGTACGCCGGCGTCGGCTATGCGGTGGACCGGTTCTGGCTGCACACCACGGTGATGCCGGCCGTCGGCCTCCTGCTGGGGGCGATTCTTTCCGGATTCATGTTCTATCGACGTTACCGAGACCAGGCATGAGCCAGGGGCCAGGAGAGGAATGGGTGTGGGCGGTCTGAGCATCCCGGTGATCCCGATGGAGGCCGGCGGCGGCTACGAGCCGCCGAGCCTTGAGAAGGACTTCACCTTCCACGGCGGCTTCATCGATGGCGTGGACTGGGTCAACAAGCCCTTCGTCCAGGCGTTGATTGCTGCGGTCATCATCCTGATCTTCTGGCTGTTGATCTCGCGCAAGGCCAGCGCGGTGCCCAGCAAGAGCCAGTTCCTGGGGGAGATGGCGTACGACTTCGTCCGCAATGGCATCGCCCGGGACATGATCGGCGGCACCGACTTCCGCCGCTACACCCCGTACCTGGTGGCCTTGTTCAGCTTCCTGGTGGTGAACAACCTCTTCGGCATGTTCCCGCTGTTCATGTATCCCACGATGGCCAACATCGGGTACGCCTGGGGCCTGGCCCTGTTGGCCTGGGTGATCTACAACGTCGCCGGCTTCCAGAAGCACGGGATGGCCTACCTGAAGCTGCAGACCGTCCCCAGCGGAACCCCGTGGTGGCTGCTTCCGCTGATGGTGCCGATCGAGTTCCTCTCCAACTTCATCGTCCGGCCGGTCACCTTGGCGCTGCGACTGTTCGGCAACATGCTGGCCGGGCACGCGATGGTGCTGGTGTTCGTGGTCGGTGGCACCTTCCTGCTCACCTCGGTGGGCAACATCGGCTACCAGGTCGCCGGTGGCGTGTCGCTGCTCGTCAGCTTCGCGATTTTCGCCTTCGAGATGCTGGTCGCGGTGCTGCAGGCCTACATCTTCACCGTGCTTGCCGCGGTGTACATCTCCAGCGCCATCTCCGAGGAGCACTGACAGCGCAGCGTTCCGTGCACAGCTTCACCTCCGCACCAGATTTGACCCGCATCACCCACAACTGCACACCACCAATGGAAACCCTCGAAAGGAACATCATGACTGGCTCCCTCAGCTTGATCGGTGCTGGCTTGGCAGCGATCGGCGCCGGTATCGGCGTTGGCCTGACCTTCTTCGCGATGCTGCAGGGCATCGCCCGCCAGCCCGAGGTCGGCGGCACGCTCTTTGCCCGCGGCATCATCGGCGCCGCCTTGGCCGAGGCACTGTTCGTCCTCGCGCTCGTCTTCGCCCTGATCATCTGACGTCCACAGTCCAGAGCTGAACGAAAGGGGGGCCCGACATGGCCCTGGTGCCACATAACTTCTCCGAAGTTGTCATGGGCATCCTGCTCGTCTGCATCATCTGGTTCGTGATCGCCAAATTCGTCGCTCCGAAGTTCGAGGCGGCCTACCAGGAACGGCGCAGCGCGATCGAGGGTGGGATGGAGCGGGCCGAGCTTGCCCAGCAGAAGGCCGAGGCTGCCCTGGAGCGGTACGAGGCCCAGCTCGCCGACGCACGCGCCGAAGCGGCAACCATCCGCGAGGATGCCAAGAATCAGGGCGCGCAGATCCTCAGCGAAATGCGTGAGCAGGCCAATGCCGAGTCGGCACGCCTGGTGGCCAACGCCAAGACGCAGATCGATGCGGAGCGGACCAAGGTTCTTGGCCAGCTCCGGACCGAGGTCGGCGGCATGGCGACCACCTTGGCCGGACGCATCGTCGGTGAATCCCTGGACGACGACGAGCGAGCCCGCCGTACGGTGGATCGTTTCATCGCCGATCTCGAGACCACTGCGACACCCGAGCCGTCGGGACGGTCATGAGTCAGGCCAGCGAAGCGCGGACCAGCGCTCTGGACGCCATCGGTGATCGAGCGGGAGCCGATGCGGGGCTGTCGGCCGAGCTCTTCGCGATCGCCGATGCCCTGGAGGCCAATCCGGCGGTCCGCAAGGCGCTGGCCGATCCCGGTCAACCGGCCGAGGCTCGTACGGGTCTGGCGCACCAGTTGTTCGACGGCAAGGTGTCGACCGAGGCGGTCGACGTTCTCGCCGAGGCCAGCGGGTTGCGCCTGAGCGGGGGACTGGCCCTGCTGGCGGCCATCGAGCGGCAAGGCGTCCGGGCCGAGCTGCGGTTCGCCGACCAGGCCGGGACCCTGGCCGACGTGGAGGACGAACTCTTCCGCTTCGGTCGACTGGTGCAGTCCGACAACACGCTCCGCGAGGCGATCGGCGGACGGACCGTCCCCTTGACCCACCGACAGGAGCTCGTCCGCGGACTGCTGGACGGCAAGGCGAAGGAATCCACCGTACGGTTGGCCCAACGGGCGGTCCAGGCCAGGGAACGCACCTTCGACAACACCCTGACCGGTTACGTCACCCTGGCCGCGCTGCAGCGTCGGCGGACCGTCGCGACGGTGACCGTGGCCAAGGCCCTCGATGCCGAACAGATCGAACGCCTCGGTGCCGCCCTCGGCCGGCAGGTCGGACGTCCGGTGGCCATCCAGCTGGTGGTCGACCCCGAGGTCGTCGGCGGCGTCCGGGTGGCACTGGGTGACGAGGTGATCGAGGGGACCGTGAGTGGGCGCCTCGAGCAAGCTCGGCGCGAACTCACCGACTGACCGAGTACGGACCTGACCGACAAGATCGACGTTCACGACAGACACGCAGCATGACACGCGAATCAAGACACGAGAGCAGGGACAAGGCGATGGCGGAACTCACAATTCGTCCGGAGGAGATCCGGGACGCGCTGGACACGTTCGTCCAGAACTACACCCCCGAGGCGAGCAGCCGCGAGGAGGTGGGCACGGTCGCCACCTCCGGTGACGGCATCGCTCGGGTCGAGGGCCTGCCCTCGGCGATGGCCAACGAACTGCTGCAGTTCGAGAACGGCACCTTGGGTATCGCTCAGAACCTCGAGGTCCGTGACATCGGCGTGGTCGTGCTCGGCAACTCCGAAGGCATCGAGGAGGGCTCGGCGGTCAAGCGCACCGGCGAGGTCCTGTCGGTGCCCGTCGGTAACGGCTACCTCGGTCGTACGGTCGACGCGATGGGCAACCCGATCGACGGGCTCGGCGAGATCGCCGACCTGGAGGGACGGCGGGCCCTTGAGCTGCAGGCAGCCGGTGTGATGGATCGTCAGGAGGTCCGGCAGCCGCTGCAGACCGGCCTGAAGGCGATCGATGCGATGACCCCGATCGGCCGCGGCCAGCGCCAGTTGATCATCGGCGACCGCAAGACGGGCAAGACCGCCATCGCGATCGACACGATCCTCAACCAGAAGGCCAACTGGGAGTCCGGCGATCCCCAGCAGCAGGTCCGCTGCATCTACGTCGCGATCGGCCAGAAGGGCTCGACGGTCGCCGAGGTGCGCGGCACCCTGGAGCGGGCTGGCGCGATGGAGTACACCACCATCGTGCACGCCCCGGCCTCGGACCCGGCCGGCTTCAAGTACCTGGCCCCGTACACCGGTTCGGCCATCGGCCAGCACTGGATGTACCAGGGCAAGCACGTGCTGATCGTGTTCGACGACCTGACCAAGCAGGCCGAGGCGTACCGCGCCATGTCGCTGCTGCTGCGTCGCCCGCCGGGCCGTGAGGCGTACCCCGGAGACGTGTTCTATCTCCACTCCCGGTTGTTGGAGCGTTGTGCCAAGCTCAGCGATGAGCTCGGTGGTGGGTCGATGACCGGCCTGCCGATCATCGAGACCAAGGCCAATGATGTGTCGGCCTACATCCCGACCAACGTCATCTCGATCACCGACGGACAGATCTTCCTGCAGTCCGACCTGTTCAACGCCAACCAGCGTCCCGCCGTCGATGTCGGCGTCTCGGTGTCCCGCGTGGGTGGTGCGGCGCAAATCAAGGCGATGAAGGGTGTCTCCGGCTCGCTCAAGATCGATCTGGCGCAGTACCGCGACATGCAGGCGTTCGCGATGTTCGCCTCCGACCTGGACGCGACCACCAAGCGCCAGTTGGACCGGGGCGCCCGACAGACCGAGCTGCTCCGCCAGCCGGTGAACTCGCCGTACCCGATCGAGGACCAGGTCGTCTCTGTGTGGGCCGGCTCGTCGGGCCAGTTCGACGAGGTGCCGGTGAACGACGTGTTGCGCTTCGAGCAGGAGCTGCTGGAACACCTGCGGCGCAACTCTAAGGTGCTGGGCACCATCAAGGAGTCGGGCAAGTTCGACGACGACACCGCCAGCGCGCTCACCCAGGACATCGCCGAGTTCAAGAAGGTGTTCAAAACCTCCGACGGTGGTTTCCTCAAGTCGGGTCGTGAGGAGCACGAAGCCCTGGGTGATGACGATGTCGAGCAGGAGCAGATCGTCAAGCGGAAGCGGGGCTGAGGCATGCCAGCCACCCAGCGAGAACTCCGCCAGCGCAAGTCCTCGGTGCAGACGATCAAGAAGGTCACCCGTGCCATGGAGTTGATCGCGGCCTCGCGGATCGTCAAGGCCCAGGCGCGGGCGCAGTCGGCCGCCCCGTACAGCCGGGAGCTGACCAAGGCGGTATCGGCCGTTGCGACGTACGCCTCCGATGTTGATCACCCGTTGACCCGTGAATCGGAGACCTCGAGTCGGGCCGCGATGCTGTTGATCACTTCTGATCGCGGTCTGGCTGGTGCCTACTCGTCCTCGGTGATCAAGGAGGGCGAGCAGCTCACCCGTCGGTTGCACGACAACGAGCTGGAGGTCCGGCCGTACCTGACCGGACGCAAGGCGGCGGCCTTCTACAAGTTCCGTGACCGTGAGGTGGCGCAGAGTTGGGACGGATTCTCCGACTCCCCGACGTACGCCCACGCCCGCGAGATCGCCGATGCCCTGATCGCCGACTTCCTCACCCCGACCGAAGAGGGTGGGGTGGACGAGATCCACATCGTCTACACCCGGTTCGTCTCGAT
>JAKDKP010000553.1 GCA_030453285.1 Propionibacteriales bacterium | reverse complement strand
CAGGTGTCACCGGATTCGTACATCTTCCTGGAGTCGGCCTTCCTGTTGGCTGCGGTCGTGCTGGGTGGCATGGGCACCGTCGCGGGCGTGCTGCTGGGTGCGGCCCTGTTGAAGTTCCTGCCCGAGAAGTTGCGCGACTTCAACGAGTACCGACTGATGATGTTCGGTCTGATCATGGTGATCATGATGCGGTTCCGGCCCGAGGGGCTGGTGTCGAGTCGTCGCCGCCAGCTGGAGTTCCACGAGGACGACGAGGAACTTGCCGAACGGATCGGTGAGGAAGTGGCCATGGATGCCGAGCAGGGATCGAAGGGGGCAGGCGTATGAGTGGGGCGACCGCGGTCGATCCGGACACGATCGGCGACGCCACCGGCCAGCCGGTCCTGCAGGCGACGGGTGTGGTGATGCAGTTCGGTGGATTGAAGGCGGTCAACGACGTCAACCTGACCGTCCTGCCGGGGCAGATCGTCGGACTGATCGGTCCCAATGGTGCCGGCAAGACGACCTTCTTCAACTGCCTGACCGGCATGTATCTGCCGACCGGCGGTTCGGTCCGGCTGCTGGGTCAGTCCCTGCCGCCCAAACCACGGGCCGTGGTGAAGGCGGGCATGGCCCGTACGTTCCAGAACATCCGGTTGTTCGGCAACATGACCGCGCTGGAGAACGTGATGGTCGGGCGGTACGTCCGGACCAGGACCGGGGCGCTGAGCGCGGTGCTGCGGCTGCCGAGCTTCCATCGCGAGGAGCGTGAGACGCGCGCCAGGGCCGAGGAGCTCCTGGACTACGTCGGGCTTTCGAAGTCGGCCGAACTGTTGGCCCGCAACATGCCGTACGGCGATCAGCGGCGGTTGGAGATTGCCCGCGCGATGGCCACCGATCCGAAACTCCTGCTGCTCGACGAGCCCACCGCGGGAATGAATCCTCGAGAGACCGAGGAGGCCACCGACCTGATCTTCCGCATCCGCGACGCCGGCATGGCGGTCGTGGTGATCGAGCACGACATGCGGTTCATCTTCAATCTGTGTGACCGGGTGCTCTGCCTCGTACGCGGGGAGGTGCTGGTGGAGGGCACGCCGGCCGAGGTTCAGTCCGACCCTCGGGTGATCGAGGCCTACATCGGCACCGCCGATGACGAGGACGAGACCGATGCCCCAGTCACCGATGCCCCAGTCACCGGTTCCCCGGGGCAGGAGGGCCAGCGATGAGTGCCATGCTCGAGGTCGACAACCTCAAGGTCAACTACGGCAAGATCACCGCGGTCAAGGGGATCAGCTTCACCGTTGAGGAGGGCGAGGTGGTCTGCCTGATCGGCACGAACGGTGCCGGCAAGACAACCACCCTGCGGACGATCTCCGGCCTGCTGCGTCCCAGCGGCGGGGAGATCCGGTACGAGGGCCAGCGGATCGACGCGATGCCGGCGCACAAGATTGTCTCCCTGGGGGTCGCGCAGTCCCCCGAGGGGCGTCGGATCTTTCCACGGATGACGGTGGAGGAGAACCTGCGGCTTGGGGCCTTTGCCCGCCGTGATCACCGGGCGATCGAGCAGGATCTCAAGGAGGCCTACGAGCTCTTCCCGATCCTGGCCGAACGCCGCAAGCAGGCCGCTGGCACCTTCTCCGGCGGCGAGCAGCAGATGTTGGCAATGGGTCGGGCGATGCTGAGCCGTCCGCGGCTGATGATGCTGGACGAGCCGTCGATGGGGCTGTCACCGCTGATGATGAAGACGATCATGTCGACGGTACGAACGCTCCAGGAGCGCGGCACCACGATCCTGTTGGTCGAGCAGAACGCGCGGGCAGCGTTGAAGCTCGCCACCAAGGGGTATGTCCTTGAGGTGGGCCGGATTGTCACCGAGGGCACCGGCACCGACCTGCTGCACAGCGAAGAGGTCCGCAAGGCCTACCTCGGCGAGGAGTGAGGGCCCTGTCCGTCACCTGAAGCGCCTCTCGACGAGGGCCAACTGGTTGGCGCAGCGTCGGTTCCGGGTGTCAGGATTTCGTTGTGGCCCTGCATGCGTACCGGAAGGTTCTGTCGGTGCCCGGCGCCCGCCGGGCCCTGCTGGTCGGCATGGTGATCCGCATCCCGATGTTCGCCGCCACGGTGATCATGACCCTGCACGTGGTGTCCACGCTGCAGCTCAGCTACGTCGCTGCCGGCGCGGTCATCACTGCCGCCACCGTGGCCACCGCCATCTCCGGTCCGTGGCGTGGGCGGCTGCTGGACCGGATCGGGCTGCGCCGGACGGTGCTGCCGTCACTGGTGGTGCTGGCCGTCTGCTGGTCGGTGGCGCCGTGGCTGGGA
This sequence comes from Propionibacteriales bacterium, assembly GCA_030453285.1. Classification (GTDB taxonomy): domain Bacteria; phylum Actinomycetota; class Actinomycetes; order Propionibacteriales; family Propionibacteriaceae; genus Carbonicoccus. The sequence continues at coordinate 264 of JAKDKP010000553.1, read as the reverse complement.
TACGTACCGCTGCTCGTGCTGGCCGGGGTGGCGGGGCTGTTCGTGATCCCGACGTACTCGATCGTTCGGCAGTGGCTGATCGCGGTCACCGATGAAGCTGACCGCAAGACGGTGATGGTGTTGGACTCGGTGGCCACCGAACTCGCCTTCATGATCGGTCCGGCGGTCGGGGTGCTGCTGGCGACCTCGGTCGACACCCGGTGGTCACTGATGGGGGCGCAACTGTTGGTGGTGATCGGCGGGCTGCTGCTGTTCATCCTGAAC
>JAKDKP010000552.1 GCA_030453285.1 Propionibacteriales bacterium | reverse complement strand
GCCGAACTCAACATCGACCCCGAAGATGTCGCGAACCCCTGGGCCGCCGCCGGCGCCTCGGCCCTCGCGTTCGCCATCGGCGGGGTGTTGCCCCTGCTGGCGATCCTGCTCGCACCGACGCCGGTCCGGGTGCCGATCACCGCGGTGATCACCCTGCTCGCCCTTGCCGTCACCGGCGCCCTGGGAGCTCGCCTGGGGGACGCACCGATCCTGCGCCCCACCGTACGAGTGGTCATCGGGGGCGCCCTGGCCCTGGTCGTCACCTTTGCCGTCGGTTCGCTGTTCGGCACCGGCGTCGTCTGAGCGCACCGAGCGGGCAGGTCGGGCTCGGTGGGATTGAACCAACGGGTCGGCTTCGTCCTAGAATGGCCCGCGGCCCGGCGAGGGCCCGCGCAAACGGGGACGCCCCGGTCGCGTCTGCGGACTCCCGGCACGACCTGGGACGGATGGGGAAGGAACATCGATGGCTTCGACCAACGATCTGAAGAACGGCATGGTGCTCAACCTGGACGGCCAGCTGTGGCAGGTGCTGTGGTTCCAGCACCACAAGCCCGGCAAGGGCAACACCGTCGTCCGGTCCAAGCTCAAGAATGTGCTCTCGGGCAAGATCATCGACAAGACGTTCAACTCCGACACCAAGGTTGAGACCGCAACGGTTGATCGTCGTGAGATGCAGTACCTCTACCACGACGGCGACGGCTTCGTGTTCATGGACACCGGCACGTACGACCAGCTGACGCTGAGTGAGGCCGTGGTCGGGGACGGCAAGAACTATCTCCTCGAGGAACAGATGGCGACCGTCGCGCTGCACGAGGGCAACCCGCTCTACATCGACCTGCCCGCCTCGGTCGAACTGGTGATCACCTACACCGAACCCGGTCTGCAGGGTGACCGCTCGACCGGCGGCACCAAGCCGGCCACCGTGGAGACCGGTCTGACAATTCAGGTCCCGCTGTTCCTGACCACCGGTGAGAAGGTCAAGGTCGACACCCGCACCGGCGACTACCTCGGCCGCATCGGCAGCTGACGTGGCCACGCCTTCCCCCGACGCGCCGCGACGCACCGGATCGACCCGCACCAAGGCGCGCAAGCGCGCCATCGACATCCTCTTCGAATCCGAATTGCGTGGTGGCGACCCGATCGTCACGCTCGCCGAACGGACCGCGGACGCAGATCCCCCAGTACGGGAGTTCACCGCCCAGCTCGTACGGGGAGTCGTTGAGCATGCCGATCAGATCGACGCCATGATTGCCGACCACCTGGCCAACGGCTGGACCCTGCCGCGACTGCCGAGGGTGGATCGGATGGTGCTCAGGATCGCCGTCCACGAGATGATCAACACCGACGTGCCTGCCGATGTGGTGGTGGCCGAAGCCGTGTCCCTCGTCGGTGACCTGTCGACCGATGAGTCCCCGGGCTTCGTGAACGCCGTCCTGGCTGCCATCGACCGGTCAACCACCCCGGTCTGAGGAACGACCCGGTCTGAATCGGCCGCGGACGCCGACCGGATGCTCATTCAACGGGCATCTGCCAATACTGCTTCTGCACCGCAATGAGCATGATCACCTTCTTGGACTTGTCGGCCCGCATGGCGTCCAGGGTCTCAGCGGCAAAGGGCTCCTCGGAGATCACGTTGGCCCCGCCGGGGGAGTACGTGGTCTCCCGCAGGTTCAACTTCTGCGGCAGGGTCGGATCGTTCGGCTCGGAGAACCTGATCACCACCACAACCCCTTGTGCACATCGGTAGTCGACGTCGTAGAGGTACCGCGGTGCGAGCCCTTCGCGGTTGCGGCGCAGCGTCGCCTGCAATCCTGGTGCCGCCGAGCATCCCTCGGCCCGGAGTCGGGTGTGCAGTCCGGACAAGGAGTCGTTCACCGAGGTACCGGTGACCGTACCGGCCCGGGTGATGGAGCAACGCCAGGCGAAGCCGACCCGCTGCGGACGCAGGTCCTCACAGCCATCGAGCGTGCCCTGCACGGGACCGGAATTGTTGATCCGCCGCAGGTAGTCGTCGGTGAGCGCGCTGGCCTTCTGCCGCGCCGCATGCACACTGGCGCCGCGAGCCTCTCTCGGCAGCTCCGTGCGCGCGGCCGGGGCGCAGCCCGGCAACAGCACCGCGAGGAGCAGCACCATCCCCAATCGCCGGGCCACCTGAGGAGGTCGACGCGCGCGCATGCTCATCGTGGCTCCTCGAGGTAGGTGCGTGACAATGACATCAGCACGATCACCTGATTGGTGCCGCCGCGCAGTTCCTCGGTGGCCTCGGCGTCGTACGGACGAGCGGTGACCAGGATGGGGCTCGTGCTCGACGCGGCCGCGGTGATCGTACGGTCCAGCAACGGATCGGTGGGGCTGGTCAAGCGAATCCACAGTTGACCACCAGCGCAGTCGGTCATCATCGGTGCGACCACCCCGGGTTGGAAGTCGTCGTCCCCGGGTGCGGGCTCGCCGGGATTGGCCTGTCGCCAACCGACGATCTGGTCGGTGAGCGCCAGCGGGTTGCTGCAGGACGCCGCCTTCAGGCCGGTCTCCACCGCGTTGCCGGCGGTCCTCATGTCGGGCAGCGTGAGCGC
>JAKDKP010000551.1 GCA_030453285.1 Propionibacteriales bacterium | reverse complement strand
CCTCTCTCACACATGTTCGTGGGTTACCGAGTAGGGGCTGCCTGCTCGGCCTGTCCGACAGTTGTGGGAGGCCCCGGTGTTTACCGAGCGTACGAGTGTTGGGCTCGACGTGCATGCACGATCTGTTGCTGCGGCGGCGATCGATGGTGTCACGGGCGAGCTGTTCCAATCGAAGCTGACTCCGTCTCACGAGCACGTCGTGTCCTGGGTCCAAGCCTTGCCGGGACCAGTGGCGGTGACCTACGAGGCCGGGCCGACCGGATTCGGCCTGTACCGACATCTGGCCGCGGCGGGGATCCGGTGCGAGGTCGCCGCGCCGAGCAAGCTGCAAAAGCCCTCCGGTGATCGGGTCAAGACCGACGCCAAGGACGCGATCCACTTGGCTCGGCTGCTGCGCCTGGACGAAGTCACCTCGGTCGCGATCCCGAGCGTGGACCAGGAGGCCGCCCGGGATCTGGTCCGTGCCCGTGAGGACTGCCGCGGTGACCTGATGCGCGCCCGGCACCGACTGTCGAAGTTGTTGCTGCGCCACGGGGTCGTCTACTACGGCGGTGCCGCGTGGACCGGCAAGCATGACGTGTGGTTGCGCCAAGAGGCACTGTCACAGTTGACCGGTCGTGCCACCCGGCTGGCCTTCGACTCCGATTACGAGGCCGTGCTGACGGTCCAGGCACGCCGCGACCGACTCAACGTCGCGATCGAGGAGATGGCCGCTGACGGCGAGTTCACCGACGTGGTCCACCGGCTCGGGTGCCTGCGCGGGGTGGGCACCCTGACCGGGTTCGCCTTGGCGGTCGAGGTCGGCGACTGGCACCGGTTCACCGGCAACAGCATCGGTTCCTTCGTCGGGCTCGTACCCAGCGAGTACTCCTCCGGCAGCTCGCGCGTGCAGGGATCGATCACCAAGACCGGCAACACCCATGTACGTCGACTGCTGGTCGAGGCCGCCTGGCACCACCGCCCCCGCTACCGGATCGGCAAGACCATGCGTGATCGGTGGGACCTGGCACCCGCTGCTGCCCGGTCCCGCGGGGACGCGGGCAACCGACGCCTGCACGAGCGGTGGGTGAGGTTCAACGAACGCAGGAAGAAGCCCACCGTCGCCAACATCGCCATCGCGCGTGAGCTCGCCGGCTGGTGCTGGTCCCTGGCCGTCCTCGAAGGAGCGTCCGTGCCATAGGCCCCACGAACTGCTTCGTCGCCGCGCCGGTACTGGTGGCAGCGCGTGGAGCGACCCGCGAAACACCTATGAGCAGCCAGCCCAGACTGGCCACGCTCGTTGCTAGACACGCGGTCCAGCTCCTGCCGAAAGCACCGTCCTGCGGTAACCAACCCGCGAATATCAGTCTGACCGCGCGTCGGGAAACGACACGCTCGCCAGCACCACGACGACGAAGCATGAGGCGCCCGCCCCCTGATTCGGGGACGGGCGCCTCACCCTGCCTCTTGACAAGAAGTCGCTCCATATCAGGTGTGCCAGGTGACGCCGAAGGCCGTGATGGTGCAGGTCAGGCCATGGGTGTGGACCGTCGTGTGGTGGCGCTCGCACAGCAGCGCGGATCGCCCGATGTCGGTACAGCCGCCCAGGGACCAGTAGTCGACGTGGTGGGCATCGCACCAGTGAGCGGGCATGGTGCACCCGGGGAAGGTGCAGCCGCCGTCTCGCAAGTAGAGCGCCCGCTTTTGCCCCGGACTGAAGTAGCGGGCCGCACGACCGAGCTCGAGGGGCTCGGAGTCGGTGCCCAGGAGCGCGGGGATGATCGCGCCCTCGCAGGCCATCTTGCGCACCACCGCGGGCGCCAGGACCTGCCCGGTCGCCGTCAGCCCACCCGCGTGACCGCCCCCGGCGACTCCTGCGGCGCCCAGTCCGTGTCCCGCACCGCCACGACCGACGCCGCCGCTCACACCGCCACCGAGGTCGCCGACGTGGGCGAGCGGCTGGCCGAAGGCATTGGTTGGCAGGTCCTGCCCGCAGGCTCCGCACCGACCGGCCGTGAGGTTGGCGGTGAGCGCGGCCAGGCTGATGGTCACGACGACCTGGGCCTTGTCGCTCTTGGGTGCCTGGCCCGGCGAGGACACCCCCCGGCCGACGATCGCCAGCAGGGCATCGGCGCGACGTCGGGCCGGGGTCCGATCGTCAGGCTCACCCTCGGGTCCCTTGACCGGGGCCGACAGGGCAGCGACCGCGGCGTCGATGATCGCGGCGCCCTCGGGGTCCAGCACCAACTTGTAGCGCGTCAAGCCGCACCCGTCGGTGTGCTGGGTCAACGAGCGCGACGCCTTGAGCCGCTCGTCGTCATCACGCAGGTCCTTGTCCGGGCGCAGCATCCGCGTGGTCATCGTGATGGCGGCTGCCAGCTTTTTTTCGTCCAGGCCGGACACCCGCTGCAGCGTCCGACCCTGCGGACCGGTGAGGACCTCGTCGTCGCGGGCCTGGCCGAGCAGGATGCCCAGGTCGGCCGCCAGCAGGTCGGCATCGGCGACCCGACGCACGCCCTCCTCGAACCGCACGAGCTGGTCGGCCTTGCCCAACGGCAGGTCACCCTCGGTGAAGGCGGCGACCACGTCGGGCACGCCG
>JAKDKP010000550.1 GCA_030453285.1 Propionibacteriales bacterium | reverse complement strand
AATTCCTCACTGAACTTCGATGCCGTAGGTGTCCTTGAGCAGGGCGACCACGTACTGCCTGGTCGTCTCGGTCACCGTGTAGGCGCGCCCGATTCGCTCGGCCAGCTTGGTGTCGGCGACGATCGGGTAGCCGCCAAGGATCTCTGCGGCGCGCTCGTTGAACTTGTCGTCCCCGGCCAATCGTTCGGCAGCCGATCTCAGCAACTCCACCGCCTTGTCCGGAGTGGCCGCCGGAGCCCACAATCCCTTTTGGTACGTGTAGGTCAGTCCGAGCATGGTCTTGTAGGCCTCAAGTTTTGGCCCTTGTGGTTCGCGCCCATGGAGTTCGGCATAGGCCTCGACCACGGTGGGGACATCGGGAAAGTTCGGGTCCCGGATCACCTCGCCCGCCTCGTCGAGTTGACCGAAAGACATCAGCACGGTCGCCTTGCCCTCCTTGGCGATCCCTTCCACCGCTGACGAGTAGGAACTGGTGGTGGTGTAGTCGATGTCCACCTCGCCGCGCTGCAGGGCCAAGTTCACCGGGCCACGCCCCTCGAATCCGAAGGTGGCCGAGGTCTGAGCCTCCAGCAGATCGAAGGCCACCAGAGTCGTCAGGTCCAGCCCGGTGGCGCTGATCCCGCCGAACACCAACGGTTTGTCTCGACCTCGAAGGTCGGCCACCGACCGAACGCCGGCGGCGGTACGCGCGTAGATGACTCCGCCAGTGCCGTTGACCAGGATCGGGGTCAGGTCGGCGAAGCTGTAGCGCACCACGTCACGCTCCAGCACCCAGGGCACCACCGTCGAAGCCGTCGAGACCAGAATCTCGGTGCCGCTCTCCTCGGCCGACCGGGCGAATCTGTTCGTAGCAGTGATGCCTTCCCCGCCCGCCTCGTTGGTGGGCGCGAAGCCGGGAACGCCCGGAATCACCTGCACGAGTTCGCTTCCGATGAATCGGGCCCAGGTGTCGGTCCCTCCCCCCTCGGCGAGCGGGATGATCACCTCCAGGGTTTCGCCGGCGAAGTCCCCGTCCTCGGTGGTGGCCGGCGGATTGAGCAGGCCCGCCCCGGCCACCGACGTTCCCAATCCGAGCATGGCGAAGGCCCCAACCGCGGTCAGGATCGTCCGGCGCGAGTGCTTCGGTGGTTCGTCCTGTTGCATCGTCCCGGTCACCGATGCACCGGTGAGCGGGCGGTCCGCTCCCGATGGTGGCGGTAGTGGTGTGGGCACGACAGTCTCCTTTGACGTGTGGTCCAGTGTTGGCGCCGACTGGCGCGGTGGCAACGGCAGCTCCGCGGTGGCGATGAGTCGAGCAGTTCGTATCGTGCCGACGACGTCCTCGCCGTCGACGGTGCGACGCCAGGTGTCGATCACCCCTGCGGGCGTGTTGAAACGCAGGGCATTGGCGTCGGCTTCGGGATTCAGTGCCCGGGCCACCAAGGTGCCTGCAGTTGCTGCGGCGATCGTCAGACCGACACTGCCGGTGATCGCCAACGCTGGGTGGGGGCGCCCCATGGACAGCATCAAGATGTCCAGATCCGCGGCGCTGCCCGGCGAGGGCGGCCCGACGATGGCCAGCTTAGGGATGGCCCTGGCGGCCTCGGCTTCGGTACGAGCCAACCCCATGGACACCGCGCCGGATCGTCGGATCGACTCCAGTCGCGCAAGCTCACTGAGGACCTCGACCGACCAGTCCTCGAAGGGCACCTGGTCAAGACCGGCGGTGGTGGGATCGACAATCACCAGTGGCGCTCCAGCGTCGATCAAGGTGGCCGTGGCCCACGTACGATCTTCGGCCTCGGAGGTGACGGGCAAGTTGTCGACCGGGGCGCCGGTAGGCAGCAGTGCGCCGGTGGTGCGACCGGAAGGATCACAGAACCCGAGCCCCACCCCCGTTCCCGGGAACAGAACCCCAGGAATCGAGGTGTCCAGCCGTTGCCAGTCTCCGTCCGGAGCGTTGACCCGTTCCAAGATCACCTGGTCGCTGTTGGTGTTCAGGATCCGCACCAGCACCTCGGGATCGGTGGCAGTGACCCAACCTGCTTGCAGGGCGTACGGGGCGACCACGGCCGAGCAGTTGCCGCAGTTGCTCCCCCAATCGACGGATTCTTCGGCAATGCCGACTTGGGCGAAGGTGTAGTCGACATCGATGCCGGGACGGTCCGATCGAGAGAGGATCACCGCCTTGCTGGTGGTGGACGTCGCGCCCCCGATGCCGTCGACCTGTCGCGAGTCCGGGCTGCCGAAGAGTCTGAGCAGGACCTCGTCGACGGTCCACCCCGGGACCTCAAGGGCTTCCCGTTCGAAGACCCAGCACTTGCTGGTGCCGCCGCGCATCCATGCTGCCGCGATGGTGGTCACTTCTTTGTCACCTCGGTCGATTGTGCTGATGGCCGGCGCGATCTGCCGGACACCACGATCATGGGAGGTGCCTGAATGAATTGCCAGTTACTAATCCTTGGCTATCGTGTACGGTTGCTTCATCACGTGCCTCAGAAGCACTGTCGGGCCCATCTGGGCGTCATGGGTGGAGAGCAGGAGGCACATGATCCCGCTCAAGCGGCGACGGATGCAGGCGGTCTGCATCTGATTAACCAGG
>JAKDKP010000549.1 GCA_030453285.1 Propionibacteriales bacterium | reverse complement strand
GGGGGCACGTCTGCGTCCGGATGAGGCCGAATAGAGTTGGCTGGGTCGGATTGGCTGGGTCGGATTGGCTGGGTTCGGATTGGCTGGGTTCGGATTGGCTGGGTTCGGATCGGCTGGATTCAGAACGGCTGGATTCAGATCGGATGGGTGAGATCGGCCCCGACGATCTGGCCCTCGCCGTCGTACGAACCGATCTGCCGCAGACCGGAGAGATCGAACACACCGCCCCGCCGCTCCACCTCTTCCAGGAGCACAATCGTTGCCGGATGCAGCACCGCCTCATCGGCGATGTCGGACAGCCCCTCACCAGGCGGCTCGTCACCGACCGGGTGGTTGTCCCAGCGGCACGAGAGCTGGGCACCGGCCGGGATCACACCAGTCTCGATCCGGTGGCCGGGCACCTCCAGACCGGCGGGAATCGCTTCCACCGACCAGCACAGCAGCAGCTCGACTGCACCGGCCCCAGGATCGGTGGCGGCGTCGCCCTTGTTGTCGGAACCACCCGTGTTGTCGGACTCGCCATCGTTGTCGGCGACCGCCCGCATGCTCGACCAGAACGGCCCCGTCGGAGTGGCTCCCGCCGCAGCCAGTGCCTGCCACAGCGCACCGAAGGCCGCATTGGCCTCCTCGGTGGCGGCATCCTCGTCCACCCCGGGCTGTCCACCCACCCCGCTCGCATCGGCTGAGACGCGCGTCACCACCGCCGCGTACGGCTGGGCCGGTTGGTCGCGCACCTCGATCGTCGGCCGACGCTCGAGGTCAGCCAGCACGTTGGCGGCTCGACGTCCAGCACGGTCCTCGGCCTCCCTGGTGAGGCGCACGCGTTCGGTATGGGCGGCCAGCAACTCGGGGGCACGGTCGACGTCCCGGACGGCGGCGGCCACCTCGTCCAGACCGAGTCCGGCCTCCCGCAGGGCCTGGATCCGGGCCGCGGTCCGGAGCTGGCGCGCCGCGTACCGCCGATGACGCGAGTGCGGATCGATCTCGGCGGCCACCAGGAGCCCTCGTTCGTCGTACAGCCGGAGGGCCTTGATCGTCAGGCCGGTCAGGTGGGCGAACTCACCAATGCTCATCATGGGGTCGATCCTCTCTCGAAGGTGCTGGACGTGGGTCGTCGTTTGCGTCGGGTGCTGACAGCCACGGTGAGACCTCCCCCGGGGGGAGAGGCAAGCCCGAGCCGTACGGAGAAGAAAGTTTCGCCCCATCGCTCATGGCATCCGACGATGGCCGGCCTGTCCTGGGCAGAGAACCTTCCCGGAGCACAGGAGTCAGCCATGATGACCACCACCATCACGCGCCACACCACCACCGAAACACTGTTGGAGCACGCGACCGACCGCACCGACTGGGTCGACGCCGCACCGTTTCGTGCGCATCTGTTGCTCCTGCTCGACGTCAGCGGACTGTCCCTGCCCCAGCTCGCCGGGCATCTCGGGATGCCGCTGGCGATGTGTCAGAACCTGCTGGTGGGCCGGCCAGGTCGGCCGCCGATGCGCCGGATCAGCACGAGGGTCGCGGCCGGTCTGATCCGCCACACGCCCGCCTCGGTGACCGAATCCGCCCAACGGCAGGTGTCGGCGTACGACGCGCGTCGCCTGGTGCGGTCCTTGCTGGCGAGCGGATGGACGCTCGAGCTGCTGTCCGAGGCGGGCGGGATCGGACGTACCACTCTTGCCCGGCTGACAGACGGCGAGCTCACCCGCTGCACGAACCGGCTGGAGCTGGCGGTTCGCGCTCTGCACACGTGGGCCGAGGCTCGAACGGCGCCGGCCACCCTGCGACCGTCCGCCGGTCACGCGTCCCGGGCGGCAGCCGGTCGCTCCACCACCCTGCGCGCCGCCTGAGGCACGGACACGGGTCGGCCTACCATCGCGGTCATGGATCCCCTCCTCGCCGTCGCCGTCTCGGCGGTCGTCGGTGTGGTGGTGGTGACCGTGAGTCGGTGGGTGCTGCGCCGCTTGCCCGAGCCGCCCGATGATCAACTTGACGAGGGCGAATCGAAGATCCCGTACGCCGCCCTCGGCACTCCGCTGTTCCTGCTGTTGACCGGTACGGCGTCGGCCATCGGCACCGGCATCGTGGTGCTGCGGGCACCGGCTGAGGCCTGGCCGGCCTGGGTCGGCCTGTGCAGCGTAGGTGTCCTGCTGGCCGCCATCGACGCCGCCACGACGTGGTTGCCGTTGCGGCTGACCCGGGTGCTGTGGGGGCTCGCCGCTGCGGGGATCCTGGCCTTGGTGCTGATGCCGACCCGTGCGGCAGATGCGGCCGGCCCGACCACGCTTGAACGGATGCTCACCGCCCTCGCCTGCGCACTGGCGCTGTGGCTGTTCTTCGGCGTGGCTTGGTTTTTCAGTCGGGGCGCGCTCGGCTTCGGGGATGTCCGGATCGCCCCCGTGCTCGGCGCTGCCGGTGGTGCGGTCTCCTGGGACATCGCCGCCGCCGGGCTACTGGCCGGGTGCTTGATCGGCGCTGCATGGGGCGTGGTCAACCTGGCCCGGCGCCGGCCGGGACAGTTCCCGTACGCGCCCTCCCAGGTGGCGGGCAGCTTCTTGGCGCTCGCCCTCTTCGGCTGAGTGGGCTGGCCTCC
>JAKDKP010000548.1 GCA_030453285.1 Propionibacteriales bacterium | reverse complement strand
AACAGCCCATTGCCGTCGATGCGCTCGGCCCCGTCGGTGGCGGCGGATGGGTCGGCCAACACCCCGTCGGCGACATACAGGTCAGTGGTGGTGGTCCCATCAGCGCCGACGACGCCGACTCCGGTGATCAGGATGCTCATCGGGGGTCTCCTTCGTCGTGCTAGTAGTCGCCCCCCAGCAGGGGATACAGCACGCTCATCCGGACCGCCACGCCGGCTGCCACCTGATCAAGGATCAGCGACGAAGCCGAGTCGGCGGCATCGGCTGAGATCTCCAGCCCCCGGTTCATCGGACCGGGATGACAGATGGCCGCATCCGGTCGCAGCAGACCGAGCCGTCGCCTGGTCAGCCCGTAGCCCACCGTGTATTCCCGAGCAGTGGGGAAGTAGCCGCCGCTCATCCGTTCGGACTGCACGCGCAGCATCATCACGATGTCGGCTTCGGGCAGCACGGCGTCCAGGTCGTTGGAAGTGGACACCGGCCAGCTCGCCACTCCCGAGGGCATCAATGTGGCCGGCGCGACGAGCACCACCGTGGCGCCGAGGGTCTGCAGCAACAGCACGTTGGAGCGGACCACGCGTGAGTGCGTCAGGTCACCCACGATCGCGACGGTCCGGCCGGCCAGTTCACCGTCTCCGGCGAGGGTTCGGAGGTGTCGCCGCATCGTGTACGCGTCCAGCAGCGCCTGCGTCGGATGTTCATGGGTTCCGTCGCCGGCGTTGACGACCTTGGCCCTGACCCACTGCGAGGCTTGCAACGGCGCCCCGGAGGCGGAGTGGCGGATGACCAGCGCATCGACGCCCATCGCGTCGATGGTCAGCACGGTGTCGCGCAGCGATTCGCCCTTGGACACCGAAGAGCCCTTGGCACTGACGTTGATCACATCGGCCGACAGCCACTTGCCGGCGAGTTCGAACGAACTGCGGGTGCGGGTCGAATCCTCGAAGAACAGATTCACCACCGTACGGCCACGCAGCGCCGGGAGCTTCTTCACCGGCCGCTGCTGCACCTGCCCCATCTCCTCAGCCAGATCGAGGATCGCCGTGGTCGTCGCCAGATCGAGGTCGCCGGCCGACAGCAGATGACGCATCAGTTGTTCTCCTTGGCAAGCCCGGTGTTCGCCACGACAGGACGGGTGATCGACACATTGGTGGTGCCGTCGACCTCGGCCAGGTGCACCCTGACCCGTTCCCCGGCCGAGGTGGGAAGGTTCTTGCCGACATGATCGGCGCGGATCGGGAGCTGACGTTGGCCACGGTCCACCAGGACGGCCAACCGTACGGCCCGCGGTCGACCGAGGTCTCCCAGCGCGTCCAGGGCGGCGCGGATCGTCCGGCCCGAATGCAGCACGTCGTCGACCAGCACCACCACCGTGTCATCGATCGGAACCGGCAGTCGGGTGCGTCCGACCGGACGGGTCGGGTGCCGACGCAGGTCGTCGCGATACATCGTGATGTCCAGTTCGCCCACGGCAACGTCGCGGCCCTCGACGGTACTGATCACCGCGGCGAGTTGATGCGCCAGCGGGACGCCGCGGGTGGGGATCCCGAGCAGGACCAGATTGTCGGCGCCACGGTTGTGCTCAAGGATCTGGTGCGCCATCCGGGTCATGGCCCGACCGATCTCCTGGGCATCCAGGACGATGCGGGTGTCGTGGTCACCAGTGGACTCGTTGGTGGATCTCGGTGACGGGGCGTGCCTGCTCACGGCGCCTCTCCTGGTTCGTGCCGGTGGTTCGTGCGGTCATGGGCCACCCGACGTCGGCACCCACGAGATGCCGAAAGCGTGCGGTGGGACTACCGTATGACAGGTGACTGAGAAGTGGAGCATCATGATGCCCTTGGAGACGCTGCCGTACTGGGAGCCAGCCGAGAACCCGAGCCTGCTGGTGTGGCTGGGATTCGTCATCGGGCTGCCGATCCTGCTGACACTGATGATCATCCTGCTTGTACGGGCCGGCGACCTGGCCCGTGCCTTCCGCAATCGGGACCGGGACACCGCCGGTGCCTTCTGGATCCATCCAGGCACCAGGGCGCCGGCGTCCCTGGACTCATCGGAGGACGAGACACCGTTCACCATTGGTGAACGGGAGGCCTTGGCGCGGGCCGCGGTCCGAGCCGAACGCGCATCCGGACTGCCCTTCTCGGTGTACGTCGGTCCCGCCCCGACAGATGTCGACCCGGCCAACTTCGCCGAGGAGTTGCACGACTCGCTGCCCGATCCCGACCGCGCGGTGTTGATCATGTGTGATCCCGATAGTGACGACCTCGAGTTCGTGCTCGGCGAATCGGCCGACCGCCTGATCGACGACAACGCCGTCGCCCAGGCGGGAGTGGCGATCGAGGACGGTCGAGCCAATCACCGCACGATGAACGCGCTCACCTCGGCGCTCGATCAACTGGCCGAGCACGCCCGCAAGCCCAAGGTGCTGCACGCCGACCCCGTCACCGCCTGACGTTCCATCGCGTCCGCGGGATCGAACCCGGGAGGGGCGAACGTCTCGTCAGCGGTTCACCACGCTGGTCCACGGGTCGGTGCGCAGCGTCGAGATGTGCACGTCCAATCCCCCGAACTCCTTGTCCAGCAAGGATTTCAGGGT
>JAKDKP010000547.1 GCA_030453285.1 Propionibacteriales bacterium | reverse complement strand
GGGTTCCCCCGGCTGGCGTCAGAGTGAGCCGTTGCGTGCCGCGTGGTGACGAGGACTCGATCCGTACCCGATTCCCCTGCGCGGACGCCTCGACAGTGGTCACACAGTCAGGGGCAGTCATCCCGGCAGCATCGGCGACGACCCCGTCAAGACCTCGCGCCCAGTCGCTCCGGCCGGTCGTCGTTGACCACATCGTGGTGCCCGCTGCCGGGTCCACCTGGGCAAACATGCGCTCCTGTACGGGTTCTCCGGCGCCGTCCTGCGCCAGCAGCCCGGCACCGTCGAGCCCGATCGCGACCGCGAAGGCGATTATGCCCGTCACCGGGCCGCTCCGGGACAACCTCCGCGGCTTCGTACGCGGACGAGACGTCCCCTGATCCATCCGGCCTTGATCAACATGGCCTTGATCAACACGACCTTGATCATTTCGTACGAGGTCAACGACCAGGGGTGCGGCGACGAGCAATCCCATCAGCACCAGCATGGCCAGCAGGCCGTTCGAGGTGGCCATTCCGAAGTCGACGGCTCCCGACACTTGGGATCCCATCACCCAGCCCACCGGCGCGACGGCGAGGGCACGCACCACGGCTCCGGCGAGTCGGCGCGGCCCGGTGGTCTCGGCTGGGAGTACGGCCACCACGATCGTGCCGAGCACAGCCATCGAGACGGGCAGGACCAACCAGCCGCCCAGGGCCGGCGAGACGATCGTGAGGGCGGCAGCAAGCAGTCCCGCCAGCAAGGCACATCCGATCGCCAACGCGGCGCCGTTCAGCCAGCGACCGAGGATGGCCCAGCTGATCAGCACTGCGCCGGCCGCCCACATCCCCTCTGCCGCAAGAAATGGCCAAGCCACCACTGGTTCGTTGAGGGTGGCCGACAGCATGTCAGGGCGCATCCCGGACGTCACGCTCCAGGCCGTGATTGCCAGGGCGCCGCCCAGCACGACGGCTGCGACACCACCACCGACCCCGGCCAGGACGCCTCGCACGGCCACCGCCCTGCGTCGCACCAACAGACCGGCAGCCAGCAGCAGGCCAAGAACCCCCAGAACGGCCAACACGATGATGATCACGGTCGGCACCTCGAGGATTCCCCACGGCGCCGTTGTCGAGACGGTGTTGGCCTGCTGGCTCCTCATCGGCCCGAGATCCCGTCCGAGCAGATTCCTGGTCATGGCCAACGTCATGTCGCCGTAGTGCTGGAGGGTGGACCGATCCAGTTGGGCCGGATTGTCCTGCGGCGAGTGATAGGCCCACGAGCCGCCGGTGATGGCCATGTCCACGCCCCACCAACCGGCGCGGTCGTACTCGGTGAAGTCGGTGTCGTTGGGGATGAACCGGAACATCTCGCGGGTGAAGGACTCCGCCTCGGGGCGCGGCATCGACGCCATCACTTCGGTCATCGGTCCGCTCCACCGGGTGACCATCGGACGTCCGGTGGTTCCGCGCGCTTCGTGGTTGAGCACCACCACCGGTTCGGCGAATCGTGTTGCTCGTTCTTGATCTTGTTGCAGGAGGGCCTGGGCGCCCAGCATGCCGTCCTCCTCGCCATCCACCAGGAGGACGACCAGGTCATTGCGCTGCCCCTCGGTGCCCAAGGCTCGTACGGCTTCGAGGATCACCGCGAGCCCCACGCCGGCATCGGCGGCACCCGGAGAGCCGGCAACCGAGTCGATGTGGGTGGCCAGCACGATCGTGCCGGTCGGGTCGGTGCCGGCACGGGTGGCGACAAGGTTCCTGGTGAGGGCGGCGATGGTCAAGTTCGTGACGTCGCCGTCGCGCAGGCCCGCGCGGGCGCCCAGGCCGTCGACCTGTTCGACCGCGAACCCCATCGTCTGGAGTTGCCCGAACAGGTACTCACGTGCGGCGGCGTTCTCCGCCGAGCCGACCGGACGCGGCCTGCTCACCACCGGGGCCGCAGCCGCCGCGGCTCGGACAGCACTGAAGTGGTCGGCCGGAGCATCGGCATCGAGAGGCTCAGTCGTGCCGCGGGTGGTGAAGCCAACCAGTGCCGTCATGATCAACACCAGCGCGACGACTGCCGCCCGGATGGCCGGCCACCTCCGAGGTGCTGCCCCATCCTTCGAGCGTGCTGCTGGCAGTGGGCTGGCGACCGCTCGACTCATGACCCGATGGTGTCATCGATGGCGACCGGTGTCAGCCATTCATCGCGACCAGCATGACGCCCATCGCCACCGACATCAGGACATGGCAGGCCGAGTGCCAACGGTGCCGCGGATCCCGTACGACCTGGGCCAGCCACCACACCGCCGCGATGCCGCAGATCACCACAAAACCCAGGTTGACGACATCGGCCCACACCGGAGTCCCAGGCATCGGCATCTCCATGTCCATGGCCGCCCCCATCCCGGACCCGTCGCCATGACCCATGCCAGCCATCAACAGCGGCATGGCCAGGAGCATCCAGATCATGGCCAGGTCCAGCAGCACGTGCCCCAACACGTTGAGACGATCGCCAAGACTGGTCGCCTTCCGCCAGCTCGGGACGAGGGACAGGATCAACACGACGAAGAGGGCAGCCAGCGCCCACAGCAGCACATTGCCGAT
The DNA here is from genome assembly GCA_030453285.1 of Propionibacteriales bacterium. GTDB lineage: Bacteria > Actinomycetota > Actinomycetes > Propionibacteriales > Propionibacteriaceae > Carbonicoccus. The sequence continues at coordinate 37 of JAKDKP010000547.1, read as the reverse complement.
CGCCACCCAGGTCATCCAGATCATCGCGGCGCTCATG
>JAKDKP010000026.1 GCA_030453285.1 Propionibacteriales bacterium | reverse complement strand
CCTGCGCCTGTGGGTGCCGGCGGCGCTCTACATCGTGTTCGCCATTCTGATTGTGTGGCACCGATCATCCAACCGTTGGTACGACGACCAGTTGGGAAATGAGCCGAATGCGGAGAGAATGACGCCATGACCCGCTCATCGACACCGGCCCGTGCGCGCCGGCGTGGCCCGTCGGTGATCACCATCCTCGGGGTGGTTCTGCTGCTGGCCGGAGTGGGGGTGCTCGGTTGGATCGGCTACCAGTACTTCGGCACCAATGTCGTGGCAGAGAAGACCTTCGAGGAGCAGAAGACCGGCTTGCGGCAGCAGTGGTCCACGCCGGAGAAGGCCGAACCGACCACCAAGATTCCCGGTGAGGCGCTCGCGCTGCTGCGCATCCCCCGGTTCGGCAAGGACTACGAGGTGCCGTTGATCCGCGGGACCGAGCTGTCGGTGCTCAACCGCGGTGTGGGCGTGTACGACGTTGCTGCGGCTCCCGGCGAGGTCGGCAACTTCTCCATTGCCGGCCACCGCGTCACCAACGGGGAACCGTTCAAACGCCTGCTGGAGCTGCGCAAGGGCGACAAGATCATCGTCGAAACCCGCACCGAGATCCTCACCTACGTGCTCGACACCGCACCGGCCGACCTGACCGTCAGCGAGAACGACACCTGGGTGCTCGACCCGGTCCCGGGCAAGAAGGACCAGAAGCCGACCAAGGAACTGATCACCCTGACCACCTGCCAGGATCTGTTCCGTTCGCCGGACCGTTCGATCGCCTTCGGACATCTGGAGAGCAGCGAGAAGAAGTGAGCCGGACGCGCCCGGGTTGCGTAGTCCGGATTGCGTAGGCTGACCGATCATGACCGACACCCACGAAGCTGATCGCCAGGCGCTGATCGACCACATCACCTCCCGCGCCATCGTGCACGAACGCGTCACCCTCAGTTCGGGGCAGGAGGCGGACTTCTACATCGACCTGCGACGGGTCACCTTCGACGGGGCCGCCGCTCCCCTGGTTGGCCGGGTGATGCGCCACCTCACGAAGGACTGGTCGTACGAGGCAGCCGGTGGGCTCACCCTCGGCGCCGACCCGGTGGCGGTCGCGATGCTGCACGCGGCTGACGCGGCCGGCGACCGACTGGACGCGTTCACCGTACGGAAGGCTGAGAAGGCGCACGGCCTCCAGCGGCGGATCGAGGGGCCCGACGTACACGGCCGTAGAGTGCTGGCGGTCGAGGACACCAACACCACCGGTGGGTCGGTGTTGACCGCGGTCCGCGCGCTGCGTGATGCCGGCGCCGACGTGGTCGGGGTGGCCGTCATCGTCGACCGGAACACCGGCGCCCGGGAGGCGATCGAGGCCGAGGGTCTGGCCTACCGATACGCCATCTCGGCCGAGGACCTCGGGCTCGCCTGAGTCGGTCGGTATCAGCCATCAGTCCTGGCGCTAGGCTGAAGGCAGTCGCGCTCGAGAGGGAGCAGAATCCATGTCAGCAGGCACCATCGTCTTGATCATCGTCATCGTGATCGTCCTGATCATCGTGGCGCTCGGCCTCGGTGCCGTCGGCGCCTACAACGGTCTGGTCCGAGCCCGCAACACCATCCAGGAATCGTGGCGTCAGATCGACGTCGAGCTGCAACGCCGGTACGAGTTGATCCCGAACCTGGTGGAGACCGTCAAGGGATTCGCCGACCAGGAACGCGGCGTCCTGGAGGATGTCACCCGGCTGCGCAACCAGGCCGCAGCCGCCCGCGGCAACGATGGCGACATGCCCTCGCCGGCCCGCGCCGAGGCCGAGGAGCAGTTGTCCGGTGCGGTGCGGAACCTGTTGGTGACCGTCGAGGCCTACCCGGATCTCAAGAGCAACGGGAACTTCGTCGAATTGCAGCGCCAACTGGCCGAGACCGAAGATCGGATCGCTGCCGGGCGTCGGTACTACAACGCCAACGTTCGTGTCTACAACACCAAGATCGAGTCCTTCCCCACCAACGTGATCGCCGGGATGTTCAAGTTCGAGCGGGCCACCTACTTCGAGGTGACCGAGCCCGACGCCAGGCAGGCGCCCCAGGTGAGCTTCGGTGACCGTTCCGGCCAGCAGGACGGCCAGGGCGCGGCGACCACTGGTCAGGACGGCCCGCGTGCCCTGCCCGAGCAGGGGCAACCTCCGGCGGATGGCTCGATCGGAAACCCGTCCGGTGAACAGGCACAATCGTTCCCGCAGTACGAGGCCGGCGACCAGCCCGGCAAGCCCGGCGGAGATCCGCTGCGCTGATCACCGCGCCCGGCAACGGGGCGATCGACAACGACTCCACCGACAGGGGACCAGTCATGTCCGAGACGACGGACCAGACCATGACGTACCAGCAGCTCGGCACCTCCGGACTCACCGTGTCGACCGTGGGCCTGGGGTGCAACAACTTCGGCTCCCGGATGCCCGACGAGAGCGTCCAGGCCGTGGTGGACACCGCGATCGATGCCGGCATCACGCTCTTCGACACCGCCGACATCTACGGCCAGGGCGAGTCGGAAACCCTGCTGGGCAAGGCATTGGGGACTCGCCGCGACGAGGTGGTGGTGGCCACCAAGTTCGGGATGGACACCAAGGGCCTCAACGGCGTCGACTGGGATGTACGGGCCTCCCGCCGCTACGTGCGCAAGGCGGTCGAGGGCAGCCTGCGCCGACTCGACACCGACTGGATCGACCTCTACCAGTTGCACACGCCCGACCCGCACACCCCGATCGAGGAAACCCTGGACGTGCTGACCGACCTGGTCACCGAGGGCAAGGTTCGCTACATCGGATCGTCCAATCTGGCCGGATGGCAGGTGATCGACGCCGACTGGGTGGCCGCCACCGCCGGGTACGAACCCTTCATCTCCGCGCAGAACCACTACAACTGGCTGCACCGCGACGTCGAGACCGAACTCGTACCCGCGCTGGAGCACACTGGTCAGAGTCTGCTGCCGTTCTTCCCACTGGCCAACGGACTGCTGACCGGCAAGTACAGCCGCGGCGAGAAGGCGCCTGCGGGCACCCGGCTCGACAAGGTGCCCTCCCGACTCGAGGCGGCCAACTTCGACGTGATCGAGGCGATTGCCGGCTTTGCCACCGAACGTGAGGTGACGATGCTGCAGGTCGCCATCGGTGGGCTGGCTGCGATGCCGGCCGTCGGCTCGGTGATCGCCGGCGCGACCAAGCCCGAGCAGATCACCGCCAACGTGTCCGCGGGCGCCTGGGTTCCGTCTGGTGATGATCTTGAGAAGCTGATGGAGATCACCGGCTGATCGATCCACCCCGTACGGAGCGGGGGGGAGCGACGCGCACGGCCCTGGACCCCGTACGCGTTCACTCGCGACGAGTGGTCGCCGGGAGGACCGTAGCGACGACTCCGATGGGCTCCGATCGACCATTCGGTGTCCGGTGGCAGGGGGCACCCGCGGCCTCATCGCCTAGCCTTGTCCCATGTCAACGGCGGGCTGGTATCCAGATCCGGGCGGCCAGCCCGGCATGTATCGCTTCTGGGACGGCCAGCAGTGGACCTCTCGGTTGTCGAACACCCCGGGCGCTGCGGCACCGGGGCCTTCAACGGCAGGCGCCGGAGGACAGAATCGGGGACCAACCGGCAGCGGCCAGGTCCCCGGGACGCCACGATCTTCCGGTGGTGCGCGCGGGCTGTGGTGGATCGGCCTCGGCATCGTGGCCCTGGTGGCGGTGATCGCCCTGATCGCGGTCCTGATCAACAATCTGGGGGGCGGTCCCCGCGGCAATCCGGCCGATCCGCCAACCCAGAGCCGACCCAAGGATGTCGGCTGCCCCGAGGCCACCGTCGGTCAGGAATCGGCCCCACCGGTGCAGGGAGGACGGGTGGTGTCGGGCAAGCTGTCCTATCCGGCGTTGTCTGCCCCGTTCCGGGCCCCGGCCTGGGACACCCGGGTGCCGTTCGGCCGTGACGTCCGGGTCCAGAACGCGCCGGTGGAGGAGAGCAGCGATGGCGCGATCCGGTGGGTGGCCTCGGCGATGATCGCGCGGCTCACCGCCGGTGACGGCTTCTATGATCCCGAACGGGGTGCAGAGCGGGTGGCCGAGTGTGTGGTGTCGAAGTTCTACGGTGACACCCGGATTGGTGAGGAGGAGCGGGCCAACAAGGCGATCAAGGTCGACGGCCAGGATGCCTGGCTGATCGAGTCGCACCTCACCTTCGAAGTGCCGGGCATCAAGACGCGTGGCGAGACCATGATCATCGTGGTGATCGACACCGGCAACACCGAGTCGGGACTCTTCTATGGGACGATTCCCGATACCTCGCCCGAACTCGAGAAGCCGATCCGCGACGCCCTGACCACGCTCCGGGTCGAGAGGTGACGGGTCGATCTCGGCTCAGGAGCTGGCGTCGACCGCGGACGCTTCCGCCTTGGCCCGACGCTTGGCCAGCACGTACTCGACGACCATCGGGATGATCGAGACCAGCACGATCAGTATCAGCACGACTTCCAGGTTGTCCTGGATGAACTTCACGTTGCCCAGCAGATAGCCCAGGATCGTCAGGCCGCAGGCCCAGATCACCCCGCCGATCGCGGTGTAGACGATGAACTTGCCGAAGTGCATCTTTCCGACACCAGCCACCAAGGTGACGAACGTCCGGACGATCGGCACGAACCTGGCCAGGATCAGCGCGCGGCTGCCGTACTTCTCGAAGAAGACGTGGGTCTTGTCGACGTACTCCTGCTTGAACAGCTTGCCCATCAAGCCACGGCGTGGTTTGAACAGCGCGGGCCCGATGACGCGACCCAGGCCGTAGCCGCAGGCATTGCCGGCCACCGCGCAGATCGTCAGCACCAGGCAGTTCAACCACAGGGGCGTGGGGATGTCCCCGCGTGCGGTGAACAGTCCGATCGCGAAGAGCAATGAGTCGCCGGGCAGAATGGCGAAGAGGCCACACTCGGCAAAGATGATGATGGCAGCGACCCACAGCAGGGCAGGGCCGAACAGGCCGAGCAGGTACTCCGGATCCATGAAGGAGGGGAGCAGCATCGGGACCAGGGTCGCGGTGTCGAGAAGCGTCACGGGGGTGAGCGTACCGTCTGATCCCATGATGAATGCCGAAGAGCCTGCGGGCGAGGATGGCGGAACGGTCGGGGTCGGGCCCCACCTGCGACCGTGGCCGTCGGACGACCGCCTGGACCCCGAGCTGTTGGCCGCCGGCGACCGCCGCAACGTCGTCGACGGCTACCGCTACTGGCGCCTGGAGGCGGTTGTCGCCGATCTCGACACCCGCCGGCACGGGCTGCACGTGGCGATCCAGAACTGGGAGCACGACTTCAACATCGGGTCGGTGGTACGGACCGCGAACGCGTTCAACGTCGCCGGCGTGCACATCCTGGGGCGACGACGCTGGAACCGCCGTGGCGCGATGGTGACCGACCGGTACCTGCACGTCCACCACCACGCCGACGTGGACTCCTTCGCCACCTGGCTCGCCGACGCCGGCGTCGTCCCGGTCGGGGTCGACAACCTGCCCGGCTCGGAACCGTTGGAGACCGTACGGCTGCCGCAGAATTGCTGTCTGATCTTCGGTGCCGAGGGCCCCGGGCTGACCGATGAGGTCGTTGCCCGGTGCGCCCAACTCGTGGCGATCACCCAGTACGGGTCCACGCGCTCCATCAACGCCGGCGCGGCGGCCGCGATCGCGATGTATCACTGGGCCCGCGACTGGGCCCGACCTCAGACGGACGGGATCAGTTCGACCGCGCGGGGTAGTTGACCTTGGGTGCAGGGGGCAGGGTGATCTCCTGCTGCGGGCGTGACTCGCGTTCCAGTTGGGACCTGGTGGTCTTGACGTCCACCACGGTCTTGATCAACACCAGCAGCAGCACCAGGTTGCCTCCGGGGCCGAGGTCGAGTCCGAACGAGTTCAGCAGGCCGCCGATCCCTCGGATGATCGGCGAGAACATCGGGTTCGACCCGCCGCCGAACAGTGCCATCAGCACGGCGAAGTGCAGGACGATCACCCTCGGGTACGGAGACATCATCACCTGCTGGGGGGAGAGGCCGGTGGCGCGTCCGCCGCCGAGGAACCAGACGGTGATCAGTTCGATGGCGTACCGGATGCCGATCATGATCATCGGCAGACCGAGCCACCAGAAGTCGAACACCGGATTGAGGCCACCGATCAGCTGGGCGACGAAGATGCCCTGGATCAACGAGAAGACCCCGTAGTGCAGACAGAAGAACGCCGCCAGGCCGATACTCGGCCTTGGCAGGCTGAGCATCCGGATGAGGGTCACCAGGCCGAGGATGAGGTTCTCGCCGAGGAAGAGCAGGAAGACGTTGGCCGCCGGCCACCCCCACACGAGCACCCCGAGGAGAGTGACCACGTTCGTGGCCAGCCCCAGCAGAACCGAGCCCCAACGATTCGTCACCATGGGCCCATGATGACGACTGGCCGGGTCAACGCGCGGTCTGCGGCCTCAGAACAGTCCGTCCTGGATCTGCGGCACGGCCGTGCTGAACGCACCGAACCGGACCCGGTGGCCGATCAGAGCCGACAGGTCGACCGCCCAGACCGACTCGGAGTCGCCGTCGAGCCGCACCAACGCGACGGGCCCCCAGCACTGCTGCACGACGAAGCCGTGTCGCCCCGCATCGAGAGCGTCCGGATACGCCCTGATCACCAGGTCCGTCAGGCTCTGAGGGTCCCGCGGATTGGGCCACGGCTCGGAGATCGGGGTGGCCTGTCGCCGGTCGCCCAGCACGCCTCGGGTCTGCGCGACGGCGTCCTGATGGAGTCGGGACAGGGCAGCCAGATCCATTGGTGAGGTCAACCCGGCCACCTTGACGCCGGGCCGGACAGCCTGACCGAGCGAGGTCGACCGGCTGACCAGGTCCTCCCACTCCCGGATCTGCAGGCCGTCGGTGGCCAGCCCGACCCAATGGGCGAAGATCGGCCCCTGCTCGTCGAGACGGACCCTCTTGCGTTCGTCCACCGCCGTGCCGACCTTCTGGGCACCCCCGGCGAACGTGGCCACGTACAACCAGTGGGGTTTCATGATGTGTTTGCGCAGCGCCGCATCCGGCGGGTACTGGCTGCGGTGCACGATGTGCAGCCACCGCCACGGGTCATTCGCCTCGCAGCGCGCGCACTGCCGCCCCGTCGCCACCGTGGCCCCGTCCGGGCAGGCGAGTGCGACCCCGTCGGTGCCTCGTCGACCAAGGCACCAACGAGCCGGGTCGACCTCAATCCCCAGCCGGGTGCCAGCGCCGAGCGACACCGTACGACCGTCGATGATCAACTCCCCGTCGACGGTACGGCTACCGGCACCGGTCACCAGTGCCCCGGACTCGTGGGCTGGCGGTGATGTCGTGGACACGACAGCCTCAGTCGGTCTGGGTGACCTACTTCAGGCCTCGCGGGGCATCGGGGTCGAGGCCGAGGGCCCGAGCCAGACGTTCCACCAACAACTGCGCGGGGATCGGCAGACAGATCGGGGCCACCGCCTCGGGCAGGTCCGGTCCGGGCACGGCCAGGTCACAGGCGGCCCGGAACGCCTCGTTGCCGCCGAGGCCCAGCACCGGCGACCCGGTGCCACGGATCTGCTCGGCCAGCCCGATCAGTCCGGGCAGGGTCGGACCCTCACCGGCGGCCACCAGCAAGGTGGCGAGCTGGGCGTCGACGATCGCCATCGGCCCATGCTTCAGGTCGGCGTACGAGAGACCGCGGACCGGCCGCAGGCAGGTCTCCTCCAACTTCAGGGCCGCCTCCAGCGTGATGCCGAAGGTGATGCCGCGTCCGCTGGTGAGGACCTCATCGGTCTGCGACAGGGCCGCGACCATCTCGTCGAGGACGTCCGGGTCCGTGTTGATCATGCTCTCGGCCTGGGCCGGTACCTGCGCGAACGCCGCATCCAGAATGCCTTTCTCGCGCGCGAGGGCATCGATCGCCACGGTCAGCGCAGCCACCTGGGTGGTGAACGTCTTGGTGGCCGGTACGGCGAGCTCGCGGCCGGCGCGGGTGATCAGGGCGAGATCGGCGCTCTGCGCGAGCGGGGAGTCCTCGACGTTGGTCACCGCCAGGGTGCGCGCGCCCATCCGTCTGGCCCAGTCGGTGGCGTCGACGATCTCCTGGGTGGAGCCGGACTGGCTGACCGAGATGGCCAGCACGCCGTCGAGGTCGACCTCGGCGGCGTACAGGTTTGCCACCGACGGGGCAGCCAGGGCGCCGGCCAGGCCGGCATGCACCTCGCCGAGGTAGCGCGCCACCACCGAGGCGTTGTCGCTCGAGCCGCGAGCAATGAACAGCAGCCGCTTCGTCGTACGCCCCAGATCGGCAATCTCCCCTCGCCGCGGCAGCAAGTCATCGAGGGTCTGGGCAAGAGCCTCCGGCTGCTCGGCGATCTCGCGAGCCATCTGGCTCGTGGCTGGCTTGATCTTGTCGGTCACAGGAGTCTTCCGTCCTATACTGGTGCGCGCACAGTCCTGCGCTGGTGGTCGTCTGATGGCCATCCTTGCTCATTCGATCTTCAGACGGGAGTCCAGGTGACCGACGGCCAAGGACTCGGGCCGGGTCGTATTGACCACCACCTCGGCACCGCGACCACCAAACGTGCCCAGGTCCGCGAAATCCTGGAGCGGCTGATCGATGACGAACTTCATTCCGGCGAGGCCATCCCCTCGGAGCGTTCCCTGGTCGTTCGACTCGGCGTGAGTCGCGTGACGGTCCGCCAAGCGATCGCCGATCTGGTCGAGCACGGCATCCTCGAACGCGTGCACGGCAAGGGAACCTACGTCACCGGCCCCCAGGTGGATTCGCGTCTGCACCTGACCTCGTTCTCCCGCGAGATGCGCGCCCGTGGACTCGAACCGGCCACGGTGGTCCTCTCCGCTGGCGAGGAGGAGGCCGATGACGATGTGGCCTACGCCCTGCGGATCAAGCCGCGCAGCCGGGTGGTTCGGGTGGAACGGCTGCGCACCGCCGATGGGTCGCCGATGGCGTACGAGGTCGGCTTCTATCCCTCGGTCCTGTTTCCCGGCTTGTTGAAGCGTGAGTTGGGCTCGCTGTACGACGTCTTCGCCAGCGAGTACGGCGTGGTGGTCACCACCGGCGAGCAGACCGTCCGGGCCGAGTCCGCCGACGCCCATCGCGCGCGGATCCTCGGCACGGCCAAGCGCGCACCGCTGCTGGTGCAGGAGCGGGTCACCTCCGGTGGTGACCGGCCGATCGAGTTCTCCACCTCGTGGTATCGGGCGGACCGGTACCGGATCCACATGGCGATCACCCCACGCGGCGCCCGGTGACACAATGGGCGTCATGAGTGTGCGTGCTCCCCAGGCGGGAACAGCCGTTTCCGGCAGCCAGCCGGTCATCAACGATCTGGTGCTGCCGTACGAGCTTGGTCCCACCGAACAACGGGTGAGCATACGCTTCCGGCTCTTCCTCACCCGCTGTCTGTTCAGTTGTCTGAGCATCTTGATCATGCTGGGCCTCTGGGTGTGGAACACGCGGTTCCGTGGCGTCACCAACTATTTCGACGACCCGTTGATCAAGGTGATGTACATCGTCTACGGAGCCATCACCGTGCTCACTCTCGGCGTTGCGCTCGGCCGATGGCTGTTCGAACGACGGCGCCTGCGCGCGGTGACAGGTCAGCAGGTGGCCTGCCAGGTGAACCGGTCCGGCATGGCCCTGGGTGAGCTGCAGTTGAGTTGGGCACAGGTCGATGGCTTCTCGGCTCGGACGCCGTGGTGGTCCAAGCTCGGTCACTACGAGCTCACCGGCGCCGACGGCTCCGCCCGGCTGCTGATTGATCAACTGCCGGTGGCCCCGTCAACCGTTGCCAATGCGGTCAGGATCTTCTCCGGCGACCAGGTCCGGCTGGACACGCGGCGACTGGACCGCTGAGCAGACCACTGGGTGGAGCGGTCCCCACGCCGGTGGTGAGAATTTGCGAGGATGGGACCACCACGTACGACACCACATCTTGCAAGGAAGAGGTCATGCATGCCCATCGCCACACCTGAGGTCTACGCCGAGATGCTGGACCGCGCCAAGCAGAACTCCTTTGCCTACCCCGCCATCAACGTCAGTTCCTCGCAGACGTTGAATGCCGCGCTGGCCGGCTTTGCCGAGGCGGGCTCCGACGGCATCGTCCAGGTGTCCACCGGTGGTGCTGACTACCTGTCCGGGCCCACCGTCAAGAACATGGTGACCGGGGCGGTGGCGTTGGCCCAGTACGCCCACGAGGTGGCCAAGAACTATCCGGTCAACATCGCGCTGCACACCGACCACTGCCCCAAGGACAAGCTCGACGGATTCGTACGGCCGCTGCTGGCCATCTCCGAGGAGCGGGTCGCTCGTGGTGAGAATCCGCTCTTCCAGTCGCACATGTGGGACGGGTCGGCCGTTCCGTTGGAGGAGAACCTGTCGATCGCCGACGAACTATTGGCCCGGACGTCCAAGGCCAAGATCATTCTGGAGATCGAGGTCGGGGTCGTCGGTGGTGAGGAGGACGGGGTCAGCAACGAGATCAACGACAAGCTCTACACCACAGTCGAGGACGGGCTGCGCACCATCGAGGTGCTCGGTGCCGGCGAGCAGGGCCGCTACATCACCGCGCTGACCTTCGGCAACGTGCACGGCGTCTACAAGCCCGGTTCGGTCAAGCTGCGCCCCGAGGTGCTCAAGGACATCCAGGAGCAGGTCGGCGCCAAGATCGGCAACGAGAGTCCGTTCGACCTGGTCTTCCATGGCGGCTCGGGTTCGACGCTGGAAGAGATTCGGGCATCGCTGGACTACGGCGTGATCAAGATGAACATCGACACCGACACCCAGTACGCGTTCACCCGCCCTGCTGTCTCGCACATGTTCGCCCACTACG
>JAKDKP010000025.1 GCA_030453285.1 Propionibacteriales bacterium | reverse complement strand
TCACCGCGATCATGCAACTCGTCCTCCTGGTTGCCGTCATCGTGATCGGCAAGGGCGCGTTCGGGCTGCCCGGCATGCTGCCCGGCGAGTACTTCGTCGTCACCGGCCTGCTGATCGTGGCGACGATTCCGGCCGCGGCGATCCAGTCGGCACTGTCGATGTTCCTGCGATCCTTCGCCGCCCCCGTCGCGATCGCCCTCGTCGCCTCCGGAATCTCAACCGGCGCGCTCATGGCGATTGGGAACGCCGCCCTCGTCTCCCCCTACGGCGTCGCGACCCGCGCCGCGCTGCTGGGCACCGGGTCCTTCGTCGATACCGGCACCATCACCGGCGGCGATGTCACCGCGATCCTCACCGCTACCGGCGTCCTCACCGTCGCGATCCTCACGGTCACCACCGCGGTCCTCGAACGCCGCGACACCCGCATCTGAGCCACGTCGATCCCGAAAGGAAACCTGATGTCCAACTCTTACTCTCCGCAGGGCACCCCGCCGGTGCACGTCTACCAGAACAACACCACCGCTCCCGGGGTGCCGTCGAAGTCCGCTACGGGCAAAGGCGTGGTCTCGCTGGTGCTCGCCGTGACGGCGATGTTCACCGCCCCGTTGCTCCTGCTGATCCCGTACGTCGGCTTCCTCCCGGCTCTCATCGCCGGCGCCGGCATCATCGTCGCCTGGGCAGGGCTCCGCGGCGCGACCCACGGCACGGGCCTCGCCGTCGCCGGACTCATCGTCTCGGTCGTCGTGTTCGCGGTCCTCGCAGGAGTCGCGACCGTCTGGAACGTCGTCGTCGCCGACCTGGCTACGAGGGTCTCATCCGACACCGCTTGTCGCCCAGAGCCAGCACCACCCGGCTATGGCTTGGGAGGGTGTCGGCCAGAGTTGACACCGCTTGATCTCGAGCTGTGGACCGGCTCCAGATCGTCTGTCTTGGACGTCGGTGATCGGTGGTGAGGACAGGCCGGAGCCAGGCAGTGCGGCTGGCCTTAAGGTGTCAGATTCTCGCGTGAGCTCGTAGGTGTTCGGCCGTGTGGGTCCCGCCGTCCGTGATCATCTGGTCTGGTGTGCCTTCGTAGACGACTTGTCCGCCGTCGTGTCCGGCCTCGGGGCCGATGTCGATGATCCAGTCGGCCGCGGCGATGATGTCGAGGTTGTGCTCGATCACAACGAGCGTCGATCCGGCATCGATAAGCCTGTCGAGCAGTCCGATGAGCCGGGAGATGTCAGCGATGTGCAGTCCCGTAGTCGGCTCGTCAAGGATGATCGTGCGGCCGGGGGTGCTGAGTTCGGTGGCGAGCTTGAGTCGCTGACGTTCGCCGCCGGAGAGGCTGGTGAGGGTCTGTCCGAGGGTGAGGTAGTCGAGTCCGACGTCGTGGAGCCGGGACAGGATGCGCCCGATGGCGGGCTGGGTGAAGTAGTCGATTGCATCGGTGACGCTCATCTCGAACACGTCGGCGATGTTCTTGCCGGCGACGTGATGTTCTTGGGCTTGTGGGGTGAACCGTCGTCCTTCGCAGACTTCGCAGCGGGTGATCACGCCTTCCATGAAGGCGAGGTCGGTGTAGATGACGCCGTTGCCCTCACAGGCCGGGCATCCTCCGGTGGAGTTGGGGGTGAACAGCCCGGCTGGTGCTCCGGTGGTCTTGGCGAACACGTCACGGATGAGGTTGAGCAGGCCGGTGTAAGTGGCTGGGTTGGAGCGGCGCGATCCTCGGATGGGGCGTTGGTCGATGACGATCGCGTCGGGTTCGACGGCGGGGAGGTTGCCGAGGATGAGGCTGGACTTGCCCGATCCGGCGACTCCGGTCACAGCGGTCATCACGCCGCGCGGGATGCGGGTGGTGACGTGCTGGAGGTTGTTGGTGGTGGCGTCGTCGATGCTGATCCAGCCGTCGGGCTCACGCCGTGTCCGGGTCGCGCGCCGGTGCTCGCGGAGCCCGTGCCCGGTGGGGGTGCCGGCCTGGGTGAGGCCGTCGTAGTCGCCTTGGTAGGTGATCTGGCCGCCGGCGGTTCCAGCGCCGGGTCCGAGGTCGATGATGTGGTCGGCGATCGCCATGATGTCGGGGTCGTGCTCGATGACGAGCACGGTGTTGCCGCGGTCGCGCAGGGCAAGGAGCATCTGTCCGAGCGCGGTGACGTCGCGGGGGTGCAGGCCCACCGTGGGTTCGTCGAACACGTAGAGCATGTCGGCCAGGGCACTGCCGAGGTGGCGGACCATCTTGATCCGTTGGGCTTCGCCCCCGGAGAGGGTGGAGGTGGTGCGGTCGAGGCTGAGGTAGCCGAGGCCGAGGGTCATCATCCGTTCCAGGTGGACGCGCAGGTTCGCGACCAGCGGTGCCACGGCGTCGCCGTCGATCTTCGCGACGTGCTCGGCGAGGTCGCTGATCTGCATCGCGTTGAGGTCGGCGATGGACTTGCCGTTGATGAGACTGGCTCGGGCGGGCGCGGCGAGTCGGGAGCCGTGGCATTCGGGGCAAGGTCCGCGGGAGACGATCCGCTCGAACGCCTCGCGCTGGGCGCCTTTGAAGGAGTCGGGCTCGCGTTGCAGGTAGATGCGGTTGAACCGGGTGACGAGGCCTTCGTAGGCGGTGCCGACTGCATCCATCCCTGCCGGCGGGGTGTGTTCCCCGGCCGGTGCATAGAGGAAGAGCTCGCGTTGTTCTGGGGTGTAGTCGCGGATCTTCATGTCGGGGTCGAAGAATCCGGACTTGGCGTAGGCCTTCCAGAGCCAGGTTCCCGGGTTGAACTTGGGGAAGGTGATCGCTCCTTCGTTGAGGGATCGGTCGTCGTCAACGAGTTCGGATTCCACGACCGATGCTGCGATGCCGAGCCCCTGACAGTTCGGGCACATGCCGGCGGGGTCGTTGAAGCTGTAGGCGTTGGAATAGCCGGCGGCCGGCTCACCGATGCGGGAGAACAGCAGCCGTAGACGTGCGCCGATGTCGCTGATGGTCCCGACCGTGGAGCGAGGTCCGCCGGAGAGGCGCTGCTGATCTACCACAATGACGGCCGAGAGGTTCTCCAGCAGGTCGACGTCGGGGTGGGCGTAGCTGGGGAGCCTGCCTTGGGCGAACGCCGAGAATGTCTCGTTGAGCTGGCGCGCTGATTCGGCCGCGATCGTGTCGAACACCAGCGAGGACTTGCCTGATCCGGATACGCCGGTGACGACCACGAGCTGATGCTTGGGGACGTCGACGTCGATGTCTTGGAGTGAGTTCTGACGGGCTCCGCGTACGCGGATCACGTCGTGGGTCGTGGTCGTCATGACAGTCTCCGGTAGGCACGAATGGCGAGGGGGATGAACGCCGCGGTCAGCGCGAGCGGCCAGCCGATGGCGAAGAGCACGGCGTGGTCGGCGACGAAGGTAACCCCGGTGAGGTCGGTGCCCGAGAACAGTTCACGCGCCGCGGATGCGGTCGCCGACAGGGGGTTCCATTCGGCGACGACTCCGAGCCAGGCCGGCATCGTGCGCGGATCGACGAACACAGTCGAGAGGAACGCCACCGGCCAGATCGCAAGCTGGGCGGTCGTGGCCGCCTCTGGTGTGCCTGCCTTCAACCCGATCCAGACGCCGGCCCACAGCAGTCCGAACCTCAGCCACAGCAGCAGGACGTAGGCGAGCACAACATCGGCGACGCCCCCTTCGGGACGCCAGCCGAGCAGCAGTCCTGCGGCGGTGACGACCGCGAGTTCCACGGCGGCAGTGAGCATGTCAGCGAAGACCCGTCCCAGCAGCACCGAACCGCGGGAGATGGGCAGGGTGCGAAACCGGTCGGTGACGGTCTTGGCGGCGTCTCCGGTGACAGCGGTGATTGTCGTCTCGATTCCCGAGAGCACGGTGAAGGCGAGGATGCCCGGCACGACGAACACGATGTAGTCCCCGGTGGTGCCGGCGATCGCCCCACCGAGCAGACCGCCCATGAGCAGCATGACCAAGACGGGGAAGAGCAGTTGGATGCTGAACGTGATCGGTCGCGCCCGCCAGTGCCGCATCGCGCGGCCGGTCAGGATGACGGCCTCGCGCAGAATGCGGCCCGTAGCCGGACCGTGGTGCTCGATCGTCGTGGCGCTCATGCTGCGTCGCCTCCTTGATGCAGATGCAGGTAGACGTCTTCGAGGGTGGGTTCGCGCAGTTCCATCCGCGGCTCTCCCACGATTGCTTTCAAGTCCGATGGGGTGCCGGTGGCGACTACGGAACCCTCGCGCAGGATCACGACGTCATCGGCCAGTTCGTCGGCCTCCTCCAGGTACTGCGTGGTCAACAGGACCGTCGTACCCTCGTCCACCAACGAGCGCACCGCGTTCCAGATCGTGCGACGGGCGATCGGATCGAGGCCGGTCGTCGGCTCGTCGATGAGGAGCACGGCGGGACGGGTGATCATCGAGGTCACGAGGTCCAGGCGACGTCGCATGCCACCGGAGAACCCGGATACCTTCTGCCCGCCGTGCTCGCTCAGCCCCGCCTGCTCCAGGAGCGTGACTGCCCGCGACCGGGCCGCGGTACGTGAGAGCCCGATCAGCCGGGCGAACAGTTCCAGGTTCTCTCTGGCCGAGAGCACCTCGTCCAGGGCGGCGTACTGCCCCACGACGCCGATCGATGCCCGTACTTGTGCAGGATCGCGGTCCACGTCCCAGCCATTTACGCTCACAGTCCCGGAGTCCTTGCCCGTCAGCGTCGTCAGAATCCGCACCACGGTCGTCTTGCCGGCACCGTTGGCTCCCAGCAGTGCGCACACCCGGCCGGAGTCGACTCGCAGATCGACCCCGGCCAACGCGGGCTTGTCCCGCCTCGGGAAGGTCTTGTGCACCGCCTCGACCCGGATCGAACCGGGTGGGCTCATCTCGACATCCATGCTGTTCCTCTCATCGCGTTCTACAGTGTATTATACACCGTAGACTTCGAGGAGGACAGAGATGGCCAAGCGCACAGGCGTGGACGAGTTCAAGCTGATCGGACTGCTCTGGCGTGACTCGCCGGTGAGCCCACGCAGCGGGATCAGCACCCAAAGCGTCACCACACTGGCAGTCGACCTCGCCGACAGAGAAGGCCTGGACGCCGTGACAATCCGGCGACTGGCCGAGGAGGCAGGGGTCACCGCGATGGCGCTGTATCCACACATCGGTGGCCGTGCCGAACTCGTCGAGCTCATGCTCGATCACGTCGCGGGCGTGACCTACGAGACCGTCACGATCCCCGAGGGCGCGGACTGGCGGGAATGCGTCACCGCGATCGCCGAAGCGAACTGGGCGAGTTGCCAAGCCCATCCCTGGATCACCGACCTCGCTACCGGACGCCCAGTCCCCGGACCAGGGGCCTCAACGAAGTACGAGACCGAGTTGCGCGCCCTGGACGGAATCGGGCTCACCGACATCGAGATGGAGCACACCCTCACCGCCCTGCTCTCGTTGGTGCAGGGAACCGCCCGCGCCACACGCGCCGCCCAAGACTCCAGGCTGCCGGGCGAAGACCACGACACCGACTGGTGGTCGAACATCGAACCGGCCCTGACCACCGCGATCGGCGACCAGACCCGGTTCCCGACCGCCTCGCGCGTCTCACGCACCCTCGGAGAACAGACCGGCAAAGCCAACGACCCCGAAGGTGCCTACCGGCGTGGTGTCGGCCTGATTCTCGACGGCATCGCAAAACGCCTCGGCACACCAACCTCCGGCAATGGCCGATGACCTCCGGCCCGACCCAAGACGGGCGTGTCCGTGCCGGCGGGTAGGTCCAGGGTCGACCTGTACTCCGCAATCCGGCGCGATGTCCGCGCCGGGATGTCCAACCGCGCCCTGCAGCGCAAGTACGGCGTGGGGTACCGGACAGTGGCTGCCGCGCAGGCCTCGGCGTGGCCGGAGCCGCGCAAGCCACAGCCGAAGCGTGGATCGAGGATCGATCCACACCGCGGGGTGATCGATTCCTGGCTGCGGGACGATCTGGATGCTCCGCGCAAGCAGCGTCACACCGCCAAGCGAATCTTCGATCGGCTTCTGGACGAGCACGACGCCCACGAGATCTCATACGGGATCGTGCGGGAGTACGTCGCGACCCGACGCCGGGAGATCCGGATCGAGGCCGGTCGAGAGCCCGCAGCCACGTTCATCCCACAAGAACACCTCCCGGGCAGGGAGGCAGAGGTCGACTTCGGTGATGTGGCCATCCGGCTGCGGGGCGAGCTTGTCACTTGCGCGCTGTTCAGCCTCCGACTCTCCTACTCCGGCAAGGCCGTGCAACGCATCAGTGCCTCTGCGGGACAGGAAGCCTTCTTCGAAGGCCACGCCCACGCCTTCCGCGTCCTCGGCGGGGTGCCGGTCGGGAAGATCCGTTACGACAACCTCAAGGCCGCGGTCGCGAGCGTGATTGGGTTCAGCCGTCAGCGGGTCGAGGCCGACCGCTGGACGGCGTTCCGATCGCACTACGGCATCGAGGCGTTCTACTGCCAACCCGGCATCCAGGGGGCCCACGAGAAGGGCGGCGTCGAGGGCCAGATCGGTTGGTTCCGCCGCAACCACCTCGTCCCCATCCCCGAGGTCGACTCCCTCGCCGAGCTCAACAGCTTGGTCGACGAGTGGGACCTGGCAGACGAGACTCGTCGGATCGGGTCCCGAGGCCGCACGGTCGGGGAGCAATTCGTCACCGAGCAGCCACTGCTCGCGCCACTACCTGTCGAGGTGTTCGAGACCGGCCGGTGGTTTACCCCGCGCGTGGATCGGTACGCCCAGGTCACGGTCAGGATGAACAAGTACTCCGTCCCCGCGCGTCTGGTCGGCCGCCAAGCCCGGGTGCTTCTCAATGCCAGCGACCTGATCATCTACGACGGCAAGACCGAGATCGCCCGCCACGAGCGGCTGATGACCAAGGGCGCGACTCGGGTCGACCTGGACCACTACCTCGAGGTCCTCCTCCGCAAACCCGGCGCGCTCCCCGGAGCAACAGCGTTGGAGCAGGCACGGGCATTGGGAAGGTTCACCCAGGTGCACGACGCCTGGTGGGCAGCGGCATGCAAGGCCCACGGGGACGCCGATGGCACCCGGGCCCTGATCGAGGTGCTGATGCTGCATCGCCACCATCCCCACGAGCAGGTCGTCGCCGGTCTCGCAACCGCGCTACGTGCCGGTGCGCTGACCGCGGACGCGGTCGCGTTGGAGGCGCGCAAGCACGAGGACACGGCTGATGATGCGGCCGTGGACCACCCAACCGCCCATGTCGGCTCAGAGGCGCACGGCGAAGGCGAGGCCCCTGCCGTGCGATTGCTGACCGAGCGCCGGCTGCGCGCACACCTCCCAGTCGACACTCGCCCACTGCCGAGCGTGGACAAGTACGACCAGCTGCTGCCCAACCGTCGCGAGAACCCGAACTAAGGAGCCGCACCGTGACCACCAAGCGCCGTGGAATGACCGAGGAAGCCGCTGACGCCGCGATCGACCAGGCCTGCCGGCTGCTGAGGATGCCCACCATCCGCGGCTCCTTCACCGAGTACGCCGACCGGGCCGGGCGTGAGCAGATGTCCTACCGCGGGTTCCTCGCCGAACTGCTCCTCGCCGAGTGCGACGACCGCGCCCGCCGCCGGTCCGAGCGGCGGATCAGGGCGGCCAAGTTCCCACGGGAGAAGTCCCTGGCGGCATTCGACTTCGACGCCAACCCAAATATCGACCCCGCCGTGGTGCACACCCTTGCCAAGGGCGAATGGGTCCACAAGGGCCAGCCGCTGTGTCTGATCGGGGACTCCGGCACCGGGAAATCGCACCTGCTGATTGCCCTTGGCACCGAGGCTGCCATGGCCGGCTACCGCGTCAAATACACCCTGGCGACCCAGCTCGCCAACGAGCTCGTCGAAGCAGCCGACGAGATGACCCTCGCGAAGACCATCGCCCGTTACGGCCGAGTCGACCTGCTGTGCATCGACGAGCTCGGCTACATGCAGCTCGACCGCCGCGGTGCGGAACTCCTCTTCCAGGTCCTCACCGAGCGTGAGGAGAAGGCCTCGGTCGCGATCGCGTCCAACGAGTCCTTCGGCGGCTGGACCAAGACATTCACCGACCCCCGGTTGTGCGCGGCCATCGTCGACCGGCTTACCTTCGGTGGCACCATCCTGGAGACCGGCACCGACTCTTATCGTCTGGCCCAGGCCACCAAGAAGCAGACGGGCTGACCGGAGGTCGTACGCCCGAGCAGTGGTGTCGACGCAGACCTACATCCCCGGCGTGGATCCGGCCCGAGTGGTGTCAGAACTCACCGACAAGCGGTGTCGGACGAAACCGGCGAAGCCACCGACCCCGCCGTCCGCGACTACGAGGAGCTGCACGAGGTCATCGAATACATCAAGAGCCTCATCTTCGGCTCCTGATCCCAGGCCGCGTACGAACGAGGGGTGTATCCGTGACATCGCAGGTTCTCGGCTCCATCCTGGTTGGCCTTTCCGTGTCGGCAGTACTGTTCCTGCCCCTAGTGGTGTGGCAGTACCGCCGATACGGACGCTTCGATGCCCTGCGGATGCTGTGGACGGCCGCTGGCTTCATCTACGCCAGCGCGATCGTCGCCTTCACCGTGTTCCCGCTCCCGGAGTTCACGCCCGGCTACTGCACCGCACACGCGACGACGCCGCTGCTAGACCCCTTGCGCTTCCCGAAGGAACTGATCGACCTCGTTCGCGCCGAGGGAGCGGGAACGCTCCTGAGCGATTGGCTCGTGTGGGAATTCGCGCTCAACATGGTGCTGTTCATCCCGTTCGGCCTCATCGTGCGTCGCGTGTTCGAGTGGCCCCGCGGGATCGTCCTCGCTGCCGCGTTCGGCACCTCGCTGCTGATCGAACTCACCCAGCTCACCGGTAACTGGGGCCTTGCGCCCTGCTCGTACCGGTTCGCAGATGTCACCGACCTGTTTACCAACACCAGCGGCGCGATCATCGGCATCAGCCTGGAGAAAGTGACTCCACGTCTGCTCTCCAGTAAAACGCACCTGCTCTCGCAGCGCGACCGCGCGAGGCCCGTCACACGAGGCCGGCGGTTGATCGGGATGCTGCTTGATACCTGGTATCTCTGTCTCGCAGCCGTCATGGGGGGCACTATTGCGTCTACCGCCTATGCCGTCGGCCACGGTGGTACCGGCCAGGAACTGACGCCGACACAACTTCTGGAACTGGAAGGATGGATCTTCTCTGGGGCAGCTCTCGTGGCGCTCTTGACCGCGGTCGTTCCCGCCGTCATCACCGACGGTGCCTCGCTCGGCCAACGCACCGTCTATCTCGCACCCGCGCCGAAGGACGCAGCCCGCTGGCGTCTGATTGCCCGCGCGGTCATCGTTCAGGGCAGCGCCGCCGTTCTCTTGTTCAACGGCTTCCCGTGGATGCTGTTCATCCCCGTATGGGGAGGCGCTGCCCTCCTCAGCGTCTGTATCAGCGCCCGAGGCCTGAGCTGCGCCGCCACAGGGTGCAACATCCTCGACGCCCGATCCCAGGCATCCGCGGCCCGCCAGCTCAACGTAGCGTCGTGAGATTCCCCAGGCCAACGGAACATGCAGATGCTCAGCGACTACCAGGTGCTGCTCGCCCGCACTCAGACGCTGCACCGTCCCATCGGGCCGATCGCATACGACTGCATGAAGGTGATCATCGTCCGCGACGGTTCGGCGATCTTGTTCAGCGAGTTCGGTCAGAAGCCCGTCCGACCCGGAGACGTGATCGTGCTCGGCCCGAACGTGCTGTGCGGGTCCGAACCGGAAGGCCACATCACGGTCACCACGATCTACGCCGATACCGACTACGTGATCGACCAGACGTTCTGGCAGTACGCCGCCATTCTGCACGACCGACTCGATGCTCCAGTGTTCATCAAGGAGACGTTCACCGAGCCCGCGCAGATCATCCGCCTCGGTGAACACCATACGGGTTACTGATGCCGTGGCTTGATGAGCTGGTCGCGCTCAGCCTTGACGCCAAAGGGGCGCGGTTTCATCGGATGCAAGCGCTCTGGTTTGCGGTCATGGATCGCATCGCCCCGCACATCCGCGTGACTGATCGTCGTGTCTCGCCCTCGCAGCGGACGAGGAGCCTTCCGGTGCATCCGCGGGTTCGGCGGTTCGCCCCGACACGGGCGGAAGCCGCCGAGGTGCGTGAGGCGCTCAGCACCGCGATCGCCGAGCCGTGGACGCTGGACGAGCTGGCGGAGATGGTGCATCTGTCCACGAAGCAGCTCGGCCGGGTGTTCGCCGATGCCTACGGCAAGACCCCATTGGCGTACTTGACGATGCTGCGGGTCGAGGAGATGGCCCATCTACTCCGGGAGACTGACCTCACGATCGAGTAGGTCGGCCGCCGGGTCGGCTGGCACTCGCGCAACCGTGCTACCTCAGCATTCCAACAGGCGACCGGGCTGACTCCGAGCCGTTACCGAGCCATGCGGGTGACCGAGAACCGGCATCCGGCCTGAGGGTGCTTCACCGCCCTCGCGGCGGGCCGCCGGGCTCCCGTAGCGCACCCGGTAGGTGACGCTACGGTTCAGCAAATGTCTGAACCATCAGGAAGAGGAGGAGACGGATGGATTTCAAGAAGGCCGCTGAGATCGTCACGGCGGATCAGAACGAGAACGACTGGGGCGACGAAGGTCCCATGGGTCAGACCGAGGCGGTCCGGCATGTGCGCAACACCATGTCGTTCGAGGATGTGATCGACTACGGCGACGAGAACACCGAAGCGTACCGCCAGATCCTCTCCACTCGAGGACTGCCATGATGCGTCGTTGACGCCACCCCATCGGGAAGGCACCAGGGTCATACGATCCTGGTGCCTTCCCCCGTCCGACCGGCCTCGCCGATAGGCCGCGCCCCCGATCAAGAGAGGCCAGCGACCAGTTGGTGCCGTCTGCGG
>JAKDKP010000546.1 GCA_030453285.1 Propionibacteriales bacterium | reverse complement strand
AGACCGCCAATCTCGGCGTCCTGGGTGTCCTGCGCGTGGGTGGGTGCCGGTGCGTCGGGGGTCGGGAGCGAGGGCTGCGGCGAGGCGTCGTCCGCCTCCTGCTCCTGCGCCATCTCGACCCCCACCGTCAGCGTTGCCTGCTTCTCACCTGCCGTGTGGAGGGGTTTCGGCCCGAGGTCTGCGGGAAGTACCACCTGGCACCGGGGAAGGTGTGTCAGGGGGGTCAGACCCTCGGGTCGAAGCCGCACCACACGGATGTGACTCAGATGCCCGGGAAGACTTCTTCATTCATCTCGGCGAAGACGTCTTCCTGTGCAGCCGAGTACTCGTCCCACGCGGCGACGCCCCAGACCTCGACGCGATTGATGGCGCCGACCACGACACAGTCCTTGTCCAGACCCGCGTACTCCCGCAGTTGCGGCGGGATCGTGATGCGGCCCTGCTTGTCCGGTGTCTCGTCCGAGGCCGAGGCCGCCAGCATGCGCTGGAAGTCGCGGACCTGCTTGACGCTGGTCGGTGCAGCAACCATCGACTTGGTCATGTCGACGAACGTGTCGCGGGGATAGATCGCCAGGCATCGGTCCTGCGCCCTGGTGATCACCAGCCCCTCGGCCAGCTCGTCTCGAAACTTCGCCGGTAGGAAGATGCGCCCCTTCTCGTCGAGCTTCGGGGTGTGGGTACCGAGAAACACGTGGCACCCCTCCCTTTGCTCCTAGAAGTGGCCCATCTGCTCCACTGCGCTCCACCATACTCCACTTCCCCCCACTTTTGACAAGCGTTGACCCACACGGCTTTCGTGGGGCCGTGGTTCACGGTCATGAGGGGCCCTTGCCGACCGCGTACGATGAACCCGGTCGACTGGCTGCACCAGTCGGCTTCCTGACGCCCGTCAGTCCTCGAACTGCACTGACCGCAACCCGACGGAGAACTCCAGTGACCCTGCAGCAGAACACCGCCACGTCGCCTGAGCGACCACCTCAGGACGACGATGCCCTGGCCGAAGTGACCGCCGTCGTCGGACAGGTCCGCCAGGCGATCGAGCAGGTGATCGAGGGCAAGCGGAGCGCGATCGACCTCGCCCTGGTGGTGCTGCTGGCCGAGGGGCACCTGCTCGTCGAGGACGTCCCCGGCGTCGTCAAGACGATGCTGGCCAAAGCCATCGGCCGGGCCATCGACTGCTCGGTCCGTCGACTGCAGTTCACCCCGGACCTGCTGCCCTCCGACATCACCGGCGTGTCGATCTTCAACCAGGACACCCGCGAGTTCGAGTTCAAGCCCGGCGGCATCTTCGCCAACATCGTCGTGGGTGACGAGATCAACCGTGCCTCACCCAAGACACAATCGGCCCTGCTGGAGTCGATGGAGGAACGACAGGTCAGCGTGGACGGCACCACCTACCTGCTGGAGGCGCCGTTCATGGTGGTGGCCACGCAGAACCCGATCGAGATGGAGGGCACCTATCCCCTGCCCGAGGCCCAGCGGGACCGCTTCATGGCCCGGATCGAGATGGGCTATCCGACTCAGGCCTCCGAGTTGGAGATGCTGGAGCACCACGGGATGACCAATCCGCTCGACAGCCTCGAGCCGGTCACCGACGCCGTGACGATCGGCCGGTTGATCAGCACCGTGAAGGATGTCTATGTCGCGCCGGCGGTGAAGCAGTACATCGTTGACATCGTCGGACGTACCCGCGACAACCGTGATCTACGTCTGGGCGCCTCACCGCGGGCGACCCTGCAACTGTTGCGTGCCGCACGCGCCCTGGCGGCCATGTCGGGGCGGGACTACGTCAACCCCGACGATGTTGCCGCACTGTCGGTGTCGGTGCTGGCGCACCGCGTGCTCCCCTCCTCCGAAGCCGCCGGCGGCCGTCGTACGAGCGCCGACATCATCGGCGACTGCGTCCGGGCTGCCCCGATCCCCGACCACGGGTGACATGCGGAAGGCTTGGAGCGCACTCACTGCGCGCGGCAAGGTCCTGACCCTGGTCGGACTGGCATTGACCGTTCTCACCGCTCTGTCGGGGGAACGCGATGTGCTGGTGATCGGGTTGATCCTGCTGCTGATGCCACTGCTCACCCTGTTGTTCCTGAGCCGGAGTCGGTTGCGGATCACGTGCGAGCGATCGATCACCCCGACCGAGGCCACCATCGGCAGCGACCTGACCGGCCAACTGGCCATCGTGCAGCACGGACGACTCCCGATGGGCCTGGTGATGTTGGAGGACCAGGTGCCCACCGAGCTCGGCACCCGGCCCCGGTTCCTGATCGAGGAGGCCGGTCGGGACTGGCGCCGTACCCTGCGCTATCCGCTGAAGGCTCGTGTTCGCGGTCGCTACCAGACCGGACCTCTGCGGGTCCGACTGACCGACCCGCTGGGGCTGGTCGATCTGGAACGGCACTTCAACGCCACCAGTGACGTGCTGATCACACCGAAGGTCCATGACCTGGATCGACTCCGGCTGACCGGTGGCGGAGGTCAATCCGGCGACAACCGACCCCATCGGATCGGGGTGGTGGGCCAGGATGACGTGCTGGTCCGCGAATACCGTCGCGGAGACGACGTCCGGCGGATCCACTGGCGCTCCACCGCGCGACGCGGCGAGATGATGG
>JAKDKP010000545.1 GCA_030453285.1 Propionibacteriales bacterium | reverse complement strand
TCTCGTCGGCCAGCCGATCGATCAGGGAGTTGATCATGGCTGCACAACCGGCGGAGAGGGCGGGAGTGATGCCGGTGATGTGCACGATGCGGGTCGTCGTCAGGTCGACAGAGGTCAGGTGGGTCTCGTCCATCACCGACGCCGCCGAACCGGCCCGGTAGTAGTGCACCGTGGTGCCGGCCGGTGCCGGGTCCTTGAAGTAGACCCCGGTCGGATGGACAGGGTCTCGTACGACCGCAGAGGTGTCGACGCCGTGACCGGCGACCCGGGACAGGATGCGGTCGCCGAGCGGATCGGCACCCAGTCGAGAGCACCACATCACCCGATGTCCCAGGGCGGCAAGGTTCATGGCCACATTCGACTCCGCCCCGCCGGGAAGCAGCAGACAGGTCTCGGCCTCCGCCAGCGGTCCGGCCGGTTCGGGGGTGACCATGATCATCGTCTCGCCGAGGCAGATCACCTCGGGCGCGCCATCGAGGTGATCACCCCCGGACGTGGTCACCACAGCGGCCACGGTACCGATGGGCCGGTGTCGCCCGGTTCGGGCATTCCGTCGGCGAGCAGGTGCTCGGCGCGAGCCACCAGTGCGTCGATCTCCGCGCTGGACAACAGATCGGCGAGCTGATCGACCCCGTTGACGACAGCCGTGACGGCGGCCTGCTCGGCGCTGGTCAGGGGCTGCCCGGCCCACCCCCACAGCAGGGTGCGCAGCTTGGGTTCGGTGTGGAAGGAGACACCATGATCACATCCATACAGATGCCGCGCGGCGGGAAGGATGTGCCCGGCCTTGCGGTCGGCGTTGTTGATCAACGCATCCACGACCGCGATCCGGCGCAGTCGCGGGTCATCGGCGTGCACCACCGCCACGGCGGCGCCGTCGGCGTCCTCGCCGAGCAGGATCGGGAACCATCCCTCGGGCACCTGATCGGCCGGCAGGATGTCGCAGCCCTCATCGGCCAGCTCGTCGGTCTCGACCCACAACTGGGCCGACCCTTCGCCCAATGGCCCGTCGACCATCGTCGTCCACGGGACGACGTCGAACCCACCGAGAGCGCTCACCCGGTGGGCCGCAACCTCGCGACGAGCCAGGGTGCCGGTCGGGAAGTCCCACAGCTCACGTTCACCCAGCACCGGCTTGTAGACGACCGTCAGACCCGTGTCATCGGTGGCCACGAAGGTGGCGTTGGAGGCCTGGGTGAGGCGTCCGGTCAGGGTCAGTTCGCCGAAGCGGTGCTCGCGGCACGCCTCGGTGGGGGTGGGCACCACGCAGGCTCAGAACAGTGGGCGGCGATAGCCGTTGGCGCGGGGACAGATGTGACCCTCGGGTTCGAGCGGCTGGGCGCAGAACGGGCACGGCGGCCGGCCCGCCGAGACGATGGCCTCGGCCCGGGAAATGAAGGTGCGGGCATCGTCGGGGGTGATCCGGACGACGAACACCTCCGATGCCTCGGGTTCGGCGGCTTCGGCGACCGGAACCTCCTCGGCGACGGCCGCGAGCGCCTCGGGGTCGATCCCTTCCGCCTCGGGATCGAGGTCGTCACCGGTCGCGGCGAACATCTCGATCACGACCCGTTCGGTCACCGCCTCCCAGGCCAGGGTCATCGTGCCGACGCGGAATTCCTCGGTGATTGGCGCATCGAGTGGGTCATTGTCGTGTGGCGCGGTTTCCATGCCGGCGTCCACCTCGGACATGCCGCGACGCGCGACCTCCTCGAGCATCCGAGTGAGATGTTCGGCCAACACCGACACCTGCTGCTTCTCGCAGGCAACGCTGGTGATCCGATTGCCTTCGCGCGCCTGAAGGAAGAACGTGCGCTCCCCGGGTTCTCCGACGGTCCCGGCGACGAAGCGGTCGGGTGAGTCATAGCGGTGGACGAACATGGGGACCAGCGTAGTCGTGGTCAATGGCCGTGCGCACCGAGACCGCCGCCGACCGGCGCATCGGAGTCGCTTCGTCGACGGCGTCGGCCGGCCTTGGTCTTCGGTGCTGTGAGCAGGTCCGTCAGGTCGCCGGTGACGGTGTTGGTGCAGGCCACGTACGGTCGCGCGGCGGTGAAGCGGATCACCGACACCGAGGCCGGGTCGACGAGAATCCGTTGGAAGCTGTCCAGGTGCACCCCCAGGGCGTCGGCCAGGATCGCCTTGATCACGTCCCCGTGGGACACCGCCACCCAGACCGCGTTCTCGCCGTGGGCGGCCGCCATCGCGGCGTCGGTGTCGCGGATGGCCTGCACGGCCCGCGACGACATCTCGACCAACGATTCACCGCCGGGAAACCGTACGGCCGAGGGCTGGTTCTGGACGGTCTGCCACAACGGTTCCTTCGCCAGCTCGGCCAACTGGCGACCTGTCCACTCGCCGTAGCCGCACTCGATCAGGCCCGGATGGGTCTCGACGGCCAGGCCCACGTGCTGCTCGGCGACCGCGGAGGCCGTTCGCCGACAGCGCAGCAAGGGAGAGGAGACCACGGCCTTCACCGGGGCACCGGCCAGCCGCTGCGCGGCCGCGAGCGCCTGCTGCTCCCCGGTCTCGTCCAGTCCGACGCCACTCGATCGGCCGGCCAGCACACCGGTGGCATTGGCCTTCGTACGTCCATGTCTGAGCAGTACGACTGTGGTCAT
>JAKDKP010000544.1 GCA_030453285.1 Propionibacteriales bacterium | reverse complement strand
GACTCGGAGATGGGTCCGCACCTGGTGTTCGAGGTGCCTGGGCGAGGGAGCGATGCCCGTCCGGTGTTGCTGGTTGGTCACCACGCCACCGTGCATCCGGTCGGCAGCCTGGCCGAGATGCCGTGGCGCGTCGACGATGGTGTCGCGTACGGGCCGGGCTGCTACGACATGAAGAGTGGGCTGGTGGTGGCGGCCGAAGCCGTACGACGGCTGCAGCAGTCCGGGGTGGCGCATCCTCCGGTGATCATGGTCGTCGTCGCCGATGAGGAGGTGGGCTCGCCGACGTCGAGGGAATTGATCAACGAACTCGCTGGCCAGGTGCAGGCGGCTCTCGGCTTCGAGTCGCCGCATCCGAAGGGGGAGCTGAAGCGGGGTCGGCACGGCAGCACCCGGGTGCGGATCAGTGTCACCGGCAAGGCGGCTCATGCCGCACTCGATCCCGAGTCGGGGGTGGCGGCCACCGACGAACTGGTCGATCAACTCGCGCGTCTGCGTCCGATCGTCGATCGCGAGGGGGTGTTGTGCAATGTTGGCAGCCTCACCGCTCCGGGCAAGACCAATGTGGTGAACGATCACGCCGAGGCCGAGCTGGGGCTGCGCTTCGCCGAGGCCCGGGTGGAGTCCGAGGTCCTTGATCAACTCACCTCGCTGTTACCGATCAACCCGCGCGCCGAGGTGAGAGTCGAGGTGCTGTCTCGTCGACCAGCCTGGACCCCCGCCGCCGACGACACGCTGCTCGCCGCGGCCCGTGCCGTGGCGGCCGAGTTGGGCCAGGACTTCGACGCCTTCCCCGCCGCCGGCGCCGCCGACACCAACGCGGTCGGCCGGCTGGGCGTCCCCACTCTTGACGGACTTGGCCCCTGGGGTGCCGGCGCCCACGCCCGCCACGAACAGTTCGACATCAGCGCCCTATCGCCCCGGATCGCCCTCGTGCAAGGAATCCTTGCCGCCCTTGCCTGATGCCACGTCCGGATCTAGTCCGGGCCGCCTGCGTAAAGGTGGTCGCGTCAGTGACAGCGGTGGCGCTGAGCGTCTTGCGTGTCACCACGACCGAATTCACGAGGCACGCGCAGGTGTCGGCGGCCGTCAACCGGCACGGGAGATCAGTCCACGGGCGAAGGTGCGTGCTGCGTTCAGGTCGTCGTCATCCGGGCGGCCCTTGTGGAGGCCACCGAAGGGCTTGAACGGGAACCAGGTGTCCCAGGCGCGCGTGGCGAAGCCGTCGATCACGCTGAATCCCTTACTGGCCAGGAGGCGCTCCAGCGGGGCAACCGGTGGCGCGAAACCGCTGGTGGCAATGACGAACGCCCGACCCTGTTGCCCTTCAGGCAGTGCGGCGACGAACCGACGCAGCCGCGGATGGAAGGAGCGGGTGAAGATGCCTGAGCCGAACCCCACCAGGTCATGACGGGCCACTTCGGCGGCATCGACCTCTTCTGGTTCGACGATGCGGGCGGAGAGCTCCGCCCCCATCGCCTCGGCGATCCTGCGCGTGTTGCCGTGGGAGACCGAGACGCACACCAACAGCGATGTCATGGGCGGGCTTCTTCGGTTGGCCGGGCACTCATCCTTCGGTGATGATCTTGCCAGGGTTCAGGTTGCCGCCACCGTCGACGGCGGTGAAGACCCCCTTCATCATCGCCACACCGCCAGCGGAGATGTCCTGCTCCAACCAGGGGGCGTGCTCGACACCGACGGCATGGTGGTGCGACAAGGTGCCGCCGTTGTCGACGAAGGACTGTTGCAGGGCATGCTTCACCACGTCGTACTGCTCCAGTGCCTTCTCCTCGTCGTACACGAAGGCGAAGGTGAAATAGAGACAGGCCCCGGAGTGGTACGAGTGCGACAGGTGGCACATGATCCAGCCGGAGGTGCCGATCTCCTCGTACGCCTTCTCGACCGCCGCCACGCCGGCGTTGTAGACGTTGATCAACTTGCTCCAGGGTGCGGCGGTCTCGGAGACGTCACCGGCAGCACCACGGTCGAGCAGGAAGTCGCGGATGTACGGGGTGTCGAACTTCTTCTGGTCGTACAACTGGCCCGGTCCGGTGCCGACCCCGATGCCGCCCTGGCCCTTGATGATCTTGTCGCACAGCGCCTTGTTCATCGACACGTGCGTTGGCGACCCCTCGTACCCGACGAAGGAGAGTGCCAGTTGATCAAGGTCCCAACCGCGGAAGTCGAGGAACTTCATCAGCCCGGCTTCGAGGTACTGGCCGACTCCCTTGCCCTCCTTCTTGGTGGCGAAGGAGAAGGCTGATTCGCGGGCATCGGACACCCGGGTGATCGACGGGGAGGCATCCGATTCGGCAATCAGCCGCATCGCCTCGACCCCCGCCTCAAAGGTGGGGAACATGTAGGCGTGCACGACCCGCTGCTCGGGCTGGCGGTGCACCTGGGCCCACACCTCGGTGATCACACCGAGGCGGCCTTCGGAGCCAAGCACCATCTCGCGGATGCTGGGGCCCGACGAGGTGCTGGGCAGGGGACGGACAACGGTGGTGGTGCCGGGCTGCACGACCCGTACGCCCTTGCAGATGTCGGAGATGTCGCCGTACTTGTCGGACTGCATGCCCGAGGAACGGGTGGCAACCCAACCGCCGAGCGTGGAGTGGGTGAAGGA
>JAKDKP010000543.1 GCA_030453285.1 Propionibacteriales bacterium | reverse complement strand
CACAGACCGCGCTGGGGTGGCCTGTGCCGGCCTCGGCTCGGCGCCACGGTCGGCGGCGTCCGCGGTGTCGGAGGGCAGGCTGAACGGGTCGAAGGCGGCCACCCGCGGCATGCTCCCGGTGGTGAAGTCGTATCCGCACGCTTCACAGAACAACGCGTCGGGGGAGTTCCGCACCTGACAGTTCGGGCACGGTTGCGGCTGAGCCGACACGGTCGCCGGCGGGGCACCCGACGCCGAGGGCATCGAACCCGAAGCTGCCGAGGCCGATGGCGCCGGAGCGGGCGCCGGCTGGGTCGACGGATCGATCGGGGCGCCGCAGGTGTCGCAGTAGTCCTCCGCCTCGGACTGATGGCCCGATGGGCAGATCATCATGGACGAATCCTCGTGGTCTTGGTGGACGCGGTGTCGAGGGCCATCTCGTCGGCCTTGTCGACGCCCCGCTTCAGACGCACCGTACCGTCCCGCTCGTCGGTGATGTCGACGACCTTCCGCAGCCGGGTGGTGGCCTCCCCGTTGCCGGTCTCGGCGGCCAGCTTCACCGCCCGGCCCAGCTTGAGGGTGGCGGTGCGTTCGTCACCGGACGCCTTGGCGGCCAGTCCCTCCTGGATGGCAGTGGCCAGCTCGGCCTGGCCGGTGTAGTGCGCGACCTCGGGGTTGATCCGGGCGGTGAGGGAGGTGTCGCTGCTCCACTTCGCCTTGATCAGCCCCTGGGCCTGGACGGCGCCGGCAAGGGTGAGTTGCAGCCGGGCGGCCAACTGCTCCTGGCCGACTCCCTTGGCGGGCAGCCGGATAGCCACGTGGTAGTCGCGGGACTCATCGCCCCAGGCGCCGGTCGGATAGGCGGTGGTCAGCGGATTGACCTGCGTACGACGACTGGTCAGGTCCTCGACCGTCGGTGACACCTGCCGTACGTACAGGACCTGAGCGCCCTGAGGTGCCCAGACCCGCAACTCGGCATCGGCGACGCCCCGTCCCATGGACTGCTGGATGAGATCGGAGAACACCTGCGCCATCTGGTGGGCCTGCGGAATGATGTCGACGGTGCCGAGCAGTGCCTGGGCGATCTTGCGGACCTCCTCGACCTTCCACTGGATCCCGACACCGCGGCAGTCGCACTGGAACTGTCCGGTCGACTCGGCGATCGCCCGATCCAGGTCCTCGGGACGCTCGTTGTGGTTCTCGCCATCGGTCAACAGGATCGCGTGCTTCTGGCCAAGACTGGGAACCGAGGCGAAGAGCCGGCGGGTGAGCGTCAGCCAGGTGCCGATGGCCGTACCGCCGTCGGCACGGAAGGTCTGGATCGCCTGCACGGCCTGGTGTCGAGTGGTGGGATCCATCCGGACCATGCCCACCCCGGCACGAGCCGGCGGATAGGCCAGGTACGCCTGATGGTTCCCCGCCACGATCGAGAACCACGTGCCGTCGTTGATCTGCTCGACCGCCGCACGGGCGGCGGTCTTGGCCGCCTCCATGTTTGTCACGCCCATCGATCCGGACGTGTCGACGATGATGATCTCGCCGGCGTCACCGCCGCCGGTGCGGCCGGCCTGGCCGGCCCCGGTGCAGTTCACCGTCACGATCGCGCTCACATCGGTACCGCCGTCGGGCAGGAACTCGTTCTGATAGACGGCGGCGGTGAAGGTGGCCATGTTCTTCGATCACTCCTGGCTGCTGGGGTCGTGAGAGCTCTGCCCATTATGCCGGTCAGCAGGGCCTCCCGTCTCGGTCTGCGCTGCTGTGGGCCGGTCGAAGCGCGCCAGGACGACGGTGATGTTGTCCTTGCCGCCCTGCATCCTGGCCCAGCGGGTCAACGAGACCGCCAGCGAGCGGGGGAGTCGGTTGCCCTCGTTGCGGCTGATCGCCTCGGAGACCAGGGCCTGGATCTCCTCCGGTTCCGACGCGTAGTTCCACAGGCCGTCGGAGCACACCAGCAACCAACCCGGCCCGGGCACGGTCAACGTACCGACAGCCGGTACGGCGTCGGGAGTATCGCGGCCCAACCACTTGGTGATCGCGTGCGCCTGCGGCCCGTTCTCGGCGGTCTCCCGGTCGACACCCATCGCGATCCGCGACTGGGCCACCGAATCGTCGATGGTGAGCAGCCTCGACTCCCCGGGGCGGTCATCGATCCAGTACGCGCGGGAGTCGCCGACGTTGCCGTACACCACGTCGTTCCCGTCGACCACGGCAGCGACGAAGGTGCAGGAGGAGGCGTTCTGTGACCGGTCGCGCGTCTTGGTGATCACGGCCTCATTGGCCTGCTTGGCGGCCTCGACCAGAGCCTGCCGCTGCGCCGCCAAGCGCGACTCACGCAGCCCCATGCCGACCGGCCGTCGGGCCACGAGCACGCCGCGGGCGGTACGAGCGGCAGCCAGCGAAGCGACGTCGGAGTCCTCGGCGGTCGAGACGCCGTCGCAGACGACCAGCACCGCCCGCGATGCCGGTTCCTCGTCGGCGGCAATCGCCATCGCATCCTCGTTGCGGTGGTGGCGCAATCCGCGGTCACACACCCCGGCCACCCAGGCGGCCGGCAGCTCCCGATAGTGATCGCGTGGGTCGGGGCCCTTGGCGCCGCACACCTGGCAGTAATTGTCGTCGCCGACCGTGCCGCCACACTCGGTGCAA
>JAKDKP010000024.1 GCA_030453285.1 Propionibacteriales bacterium | reverse complement strand
CGAGCAGCAGCGTGGTGTCCAACACATGGTCGTACAGGGAGAAGTCGCCGATCGGGACCTCGGTCAGCCCGGCCGTGGCCACGGTGCGCAGCCGGTCCCGACGAATCTCGCCGATCCGGGCGAGCAGGTCGGTGCTGTTGATCTTGCCCTGCCAGTGGCCTTCGATGGCCCGCTTCAGTTCCCGGTGCGGGCCCTGCCGAGGATATCCGTGGATGGTGGGTGTGGTCATGGGAGCTCTCCTTCGCGAGTCCATGGACCTCGGGCAGGCGCGCTCGTCGACGGGATCGGTCCCACCGGACCGGTTCCCTGCGACGCGCGACCCTCCCGCGAGGCCGTGCTCACTGTCCGACGGTCGCCGGACAGATCGCTGGCAGGTCTTCGGACTCGGGGGCGCGGGGCACGGTGGCTCCACCTACTGGTCGTCGCTTCCCGGGCACGTTGGCCCAGTGCTGTTGACGACGGTCGTTCCCTCTCACCGCTGCGGGGCAGTTCCGGATTCGCACCGGATTCCCTCTTGCCTCCGTACGCCCACCGTTGCCTCGGGCGTACGGAACCAGCAACTCGATCACTGTAGTGCCGCCCACGGACGCCGGCCGGAGACGTCCAGCACGAGGATGGGCACCCCCCGTATCACTGTCCGGATCCGGCCACCCCTCGGGCACGGACGAAGATCTCGTCCAGCATGGGCTCGGTCAACCGGCCGGTGAAGGTGTTCTGCTGGCTGACGTGATAGCAGCCGATCAGCCGGATCGGTTGTCCGGCCGCGGTGATCAATGCCGCCTCGGCGCCGTGCCCGAACTTCGGCGTCGGTCGCGGGACCTGCCAGCCAAGTCGCCGGGCCGCAGCCAGGAAGGCCGACCAGCCGATGCCGCCCAGGGCTACCACGGCACGGACCGTAGCGACGGACAGTTCAAGATCACGGTCGAGCCAGTGCCCGCAGGTGTGTCGCTCGGGTGTGCTCGGCTTGTTGGCCGGCGGCGCACACCGAACGGCGGCCACGATCCGGCAGTCGGTGAGTCGCAGACCGTCACCACTGGCCACCGACCCTGGCTGGCTGGCGTACCCGGCCCGATGCAGGGCGGCGTACAACCAGTCCCCGGACCTGTCACCGGTGAACATCCGTCCCGTCCGGTTGGTGCCATTCGCCGCCGGCGCCAAACCCATGATCAACAACGAGGCCTCGGGATCACCGAAGGAGGGGCCGGGACGCCCCCAATAGGGTTGATCGGCAAAGGAGGCGCGGCGCCCCGAGATCGCCACGTGCTCCCGCCATGCCACCAGGCGGGGGCAGGCCCGACACACCGACACCCGGGCATCGAGTTCGGCCAACGTGTCGGCGGAGGCGGCCAGTGCGACCACGTCGGCAGGACCGTGCGCGACGGGAGTTTCCGGCTCGGCAGGATCGCCGGGCCACCCCGTTCCCGGTGGCACCGGGGAATCGAACATCTGTCCGGTCACCGGATGAGCGTCCATGCCAGCCACCGTAGAGGCCAGCCTCGGCCGATGCCAGAACCGGTAGGCATGGTCGATGAGCTGCCACTATTTCCGGCATCTCGACCATGGTTCCCTGTTGTGGGTGGCCCGCTCAGCCGCCGACCGATCCGTAGCGGGCTCCCGCAGCCACCAGGCCGTCCAGCACGGTGAAGTCGTCGTCGGTCAGGTCGACATCGAGGGCACCGAGGTTCTCGTCCAGCCGGTGCGGCTTGGACGTGCCGGGAATCGGCACGACGTCGTCGCCGCGGGCAAGCACCCAGGCCAGCGCGACCTGGGCGGCGGTGTGACCGTGCTGGTCGGCGATCGATCGCACCTGCTCGGCGAGAGCGGTGTTGTGCCCAATGTTCTCCTTGGACCAACGTGGCAGAAAGCGCCGGAAGTCGAACAGCCCAGGTTTGAGCGCCGTCGGGTCCGCGGTCAGCATCCCCCGCCCGAGCGGCGAATACGGCACGAGCGTCGCGCCGATCTCCCGTGCGGCCGGCACGATCTCCTCCTCCAGGTCACGGGAGACCGCCGACCATTCGGTCTGCACTGCCGCCACCGGATGCACCGCGTGGGCCCGCCGTATCTCATCCGCGGTGGCCTCGCTGATGCCGACCTCACGCACCAGCCCCCGTTCCACCAGCTCCGCCATCGCCCCGAAGGACTCCTCGACCGGCACCTCGGGATCGACCCGGTGCAGATAGTAGAGATCGATCACATCGATGCCGAGACGCCGCAGCGAACCCTCCGCGCAGGCCCGGATGTATTCCGGCCGTCCGTTGACGCCCCGAGGGAGGCCGAGCAGCGGCCAGGTCGTGAAACCACACTTGGTGGCGATCACTGCCTGGGACCGGTGTCCCTTCAGGGCTGACCCGACGAGCTTCTCGTTGGCGCCGTTGGCATACATGTCGGCGGTGTCGAACAGGGTCACCCCCCGGTCGAGGGCCCGGGCGATCGTGGCCCGAGCGGCGGCAGGGTCACGGCGCCCGTACGCCATCGTCATGCCCATGCACCCCAGCCCGAGGCGGGACACCGCAAGTGACCCGATGGATGTGGTGGGCACTGCGGAATCATTGTTGATCATGGAGTTGTTCCTTCCAGGTGGTCGACCTTGTGTTCGGTGATGGCCAGGGAGATCTGGAGTTCGGCGATTCGCCGACGAACAGCGACGGCGTGCTCGCGCATCAGTTCGGCCGCTCGTTGCGCACCGATCGGTCCCTGGCGCATGGCGGTCATCACCTCGCCGATCTGCTGCATGGACAGGTCGGACTGGCGCAGGCGATGCACCAGCAGCAGGTCACCCAAGGACCGCTGGTCATATCTCCGTCGACCGCCGGGAGCACGGTCGACCTGCACCAGACCGGCCCGTTCGTAGTAGCGAAGCGTGTGTGCGGTCAGCCCGAACAGCTCGGCCGCCTCGGCGATCTGCAGGGGACCGTCGGGCAGGATCGTCTCGTACCGGCCGATCTCGTCGGCTGTCGGTGGCGGGCGGCGGCCGGCGAGGATGTCGTCGATCAAGGTGCGCAGCACCATGGTGTCGTCGTGCATGCCACGAAGCGTAGAAGTTAGAGCGCGCTCAAACGCAAGCCCGGCAGGTCACCGGGTCAGCAGGGCCCGGGCGATCGTGTCGGCGTCGCGCAGGAAGCGGGAGTTGGTGCCGGCCAGCGGTCCGAGCTGGGTGCCGAAGTGCAGCCCCTCCAACGGCACTCCGAAGGCGAAGAGTCGCTCCTGCTCGGCACCGGAACTGTCCACC
The DNA here is from genome assembly GCA_030453285.1 of Propionibacteriales bacterium. Classification (GTDB taxonomy): domain Bacteria; phylum Actinomycetota; class Actinomycetes; order Propionibacteriales; family Propionibacteriaceae; genus Carbonicoccus. The sequence continues at coordinate 7,723 of JAKDKP010000024.1, read as the reverse complement.
ACCCGGTACGGGGGCGGCCCGACCTCCAGGGCACCGGTGCGGAAGTCGCCCTCGACGGCGTCGGGAATGGTCCACGCCCTGGCCTGCCCGCTGTCTCGCAGTTGGGCCAACAGCGGATCTGCGGTCGTGTCCAGGGCGGCCGGAGGGAGATGCGCCTCCAGCAGGGCGGCCGCGGTCACCGTGCTGCCGGTGACCTGCGGAGAGGACGCCTCGAAGCCGTCGTCGGTGTCGATCACCTGCATCCCGGGGCCGATCGGGACGACCAGGCCCGCCTCGGTGAGCGCGATCAACTCGGCGATCCGCACCGCCGGCGGTCCGCTGGCCAAGGACCCGGCGAAGCCGCGGTACCACCGGTCGACGTCACGGTCGTACGAGGCGCCGCGGATTCCGCCGTAGCGGACAAGGCGACGCAACACCGAGCGCCCCTGACCCAGCGCCACCGAGGCACACTTGCGCGGGCTGGCCAGTCCGCGACGGGCCTCGGTCAGGTCGTTGCGCAGGTCCGTCAGCCACCACTCGGTGAACGGCTCCGCCCCCTCGAACCGACGCCCGAGCAGCGGCCGATCCCACGCCCGCAAGTCCATCCGATCTGCCGCAGCCGGTACCCATTCCTTGATCAACTCGTCCAGCGCCTCCGCACCCCAGGCGTACGAGTCGATCGCGTGCAGGAGATCATCGATCCCGCCCGTGAGTCGGTCGGGGGACTGATCATGGAGCACGGTGTAGAACACCCGGGCGGTGTCCGCAGCGATGAGTGGCCACAGATCGACCAGGAAGTCGACGCTCCCCCGTCGCTCCAACGCATCGACCACAGCACCGGTCAGATGCTTGGGCGGGAAGTGGGGCGTCATCTGACCGAACACTCCCTTGGCCCGGTACGGGGTGCCGCGGCCGGAGCCGACGTGCATGATCGGCTCCTCCCCGCTCGGCTCGTAGACCAGCCCCTGCGCTTCCTCGACGAACCGGCCCCCGCGCCCGACGGTCAGCAACGACAGGTAGTCGAAGAAGTTCATCCCCAACCCGCGCATGATCACCGGTCGCCCGGCTGCCAGCCCGGACAGGTCCTGATCAAGGGGGTTGGCCGGGCGGCCGTACCAGGCACCCGTACGAGCCGCCCGCGTCACCCGGACCGACTCACCATCGACCGGCCGGGTGTCTGCGTGTCCGGTCGCGACCACCACGGCATCGGCGATCAACCAGGTGTCGTCGGACAGTGTGACCAGGAATCGGCCGTCGTGTCCGCGCCAGCAGCTCTCCGCCGTGGCCTCGTGCCCGGTCACCGTCATGCCGTCGGGCAGCCGCTCGAGATCGGTCAGATGGCACCACCGCAGGTACGCCCCCAGCAGCCGTCGGGAGGGGTGGGAGTGCGGTACGACCCCCGCCGCCTCGGTCATGACGACCGGGTCGGGCCAGGTCAGCTCACCCGAGGTGAGCAGACCACACCACTGGTACAGATTCGGTCCCGGCACGATCGGACCCGCGCACTCGACCGACTCGTCGGTCCAGTGCGTGGCGTCAGCGCACAGCGTGTTCATCAACAGATGCGCTGGCTGATCATGGCGCCAGATCCGACCACCGCCGGCGGGGGCGGGATCGACCAGGTGAACCTCCACCTGTCCACCACCGAATTCGCCATGGTTGGCAGCCAGCCGCTCGATGATCGAGATGCCACGCGGCCCGGCACCCAGCACGGCCAACCGCCGCAGGCTCACTGGTCAGCCTTCACGACTCGGCCGTACCCGCGAATGTAGAAGTACGACGCCCCGGTCAGCAGGATCGCCGCAATCACCGCCAACGCCGAGGCCTGCCCGATGCTCTGCTGCTCGAATGCGAGCTGACGGATCTCCAACGGTACGGTGACTGCCGCCCCGCCGGGACCACCGCCGTTCGACAGCAGGAACGGCAGGTCGAAGTCGTACGCGGTCCAGATGGTGCGCAACATCATGCCCGCCAGCACCACCGGGACGATCGCCGGCAGGGTGACGGCAGTGAAACGGTGCCGCCAGCCACCGCCGTCGACCGAGACGGCCTCGTACAAGCCCTGGGGAATGGTCTGCAGCCTGGCCAGCACCACGATCATGAAGAACGGTGAATACTTCCACACGTTCACCAGCACGATGGTGGTCATCAACATGTCGGGGTCGGACAGCCAGGACATCGGCTCGTCGATCAGACCGATCCTCTGCAGGCCGAAGTTGATCACGCCAGTGACGTCGTTGAACATGAATCGGAAGATCAGCGCCACCACGATGGCCGGCACCATGTACGGGAACAGCACCAGTCCGCGGAAGACTCCCTGACCGCGCAGGTCGGCGTTCAGCAGCAGGGCCACCGCCACACCGATCAGGACCTGGAGCACGATGTTGGCCAGGGTCCACACGGCCGACCGGCCCATGGAGGCGAGGATGGCTGGCGTGGTGAACACCGACTGAAAGTTGTCCAGTCCGATGAAGTTGGTCGCGCCGGTGTTGATGTCAACCTCGGAGAAGCTGTTCCAGACCGCGATGGCGAACGGGTAGACGGCAAAGATGATGATCAACACCGCGGCCGGAAGGACCATCGCCAGGGCCAGTTGATGATCAGTCAGCCCTTGACGACGCGGCCGGTTGATCCGGCCTTCCTCCCGTGCCCGTTGCCGAGAACTCGTGACGATGCTCATGATCACTTCACCGCCCCGTCACCGATGCCAGAGATCAACCATCGCTGGGCGAAGATGAACAGGACCACCACCGGTGTCACCAGAGTCACCGCGGCCGCCATCAACAGGCCCCACGATCCGGTGCCCATCTGCCCCATCAGCAGGAAGATCGCCGCGTTGGCCGGCAGCTTGGACGTGGTGGTCATCACCGTGGAGGCGAACAGGTATTCGCTCCAGGCGGCATTGAAGGTGAAGATGCCGGTGGAGACCAGCCCGGGCACCGCCTGTGGCAGCACGACCCGAAGGAAGGCACCGAACCGGGTGCACTGGTCGATCATCGCCGCCTCCTCGATGTCGACGGCGATACCGGAAAAGTAGGGCCGCAGGATCCACAAGGCGAACGGCAGCAAGGTGGCGGTGTACAGCACGGCCAGGGCCGCGCGGTTGTCGCCCAGACCAGAGCCGAAGAGGATCTGGGTGACCGGGACCAGGACCAGGATCGGCGGGATGAGGTACGCCACCAGGGACAGTTCGCCGACGGCCCGGATGGCGCGCAGATCAAAGCGCGCCATCGCGTACGCCGCGAGCGTGCCGAGGACCAGCGCCAGGACCGTCGCCACGATGGACACCACGAACGAGTTGATCAAGTAGGTGCCGAAGTCGTACAGACCGAACAGCGACGCGAAGTGCTCACCGGTGAGCTCACGCGGCAGCAGCTTGGGTGGGTAGGCGGCAATCTCGGTCTCGGGCCGAATGGCGTTGATCACCACCCACACGAGGGGCCCGACCGCGAAGAACAGCACCACTGCCATCATCACGTACTGCGCTGCCCGTACGGGGCTGAGCCTCCGCTGACGGTGGGTCGTCGACGTCCCACCGGTGACCGGAGATGTGCCGGGAAGGTCCACGGTGCTCATCGCGACACCTCCGGGTACCAGCCGGGATTCTTCATCTTCCAGTCGTCGGCCGCGGCACGCATCCGTCCGCAGGCCTTCTGCCACGCCTGATCCGGCGGGACACCGGACACCAGGATGTCGGAGAACATGTCGGCATCGATCGCCGGCGAGGGCCAGATTCCTGGCGCCCAAGGCATCAGGTTCAGCGTCTTGCCCTCGAAGGTGTGGTTGGTGACTGCTCCCATCGACACCGACGAGGTCATGGCGTTCTCCACCTGCCCCAGGAAGGTCTCCATCCAGTCCTTGTGCTGGTGGATGTAGTCGTTGCCCGGGCCGGCCATCCGTTCCCGCAGCTTGGCCTGGACACTCTTCAACGGCGGCAGCAGATGCCCTGGGACGGTGAGTGCGAAGGCCAGGGCGTCATCGCCGGTGGTGAGCATCAACATCAGCTTCTTGGCCAACTCAGGGTTGGACGTACGAGCGAACAGGCCGTACTGCTGGCCTGACCCGAAGTGCAGTTGGCCGGTCTGGAACGGCCCGGCCGGGATCGGCATGACACCGGTGTTGGCCGCGATCTCGGGGGCCTTGGCGGTGAGCGTCACCCCGAGCCGACCGGGGAAGGTGGCGAAGGCTGCCTGACCTGCGGTGTAGGCGTTCACGATGTCGCCGAACTCGGCATTCTTCAACGACGGTGAGGTGTAGGCCATCACGTCGGTGAACCGGCGCACGGCATCCAGCACCTCGGGTTGGTCGAAGGTGAGGTTGCCATCGGGGTCGAAGTAGTCCCATCCCGACTGGTAGATGTACGGAGCAAAGAACTGCAGCGGCAGTTGCGGCGTGGCGCCCACCGCCATCGCAATCCCGATCCGGTTGTCACGGCCGTGCAGGGTGCGGATCGCGTTGAGGTATTCCTCGTACGTCTTCGGCACCGGCAGCCCGGCGGAGGCCAGCAGGTCCTTGCGGTAGTAGACCAGCGAGGAGTTCGACTGCAGCGGCATGCCGTAGTCGTTCCCGCCGATCACCACCCGCGTGCCGGGCAGGAAATCGTCGGCGCCCACCTCGGCGACCAGGTCACCCAGGTCGGCGAGATGCCCGGCGGCCTGGAAGGCAGGGAAGGAACTCACCGGCGGAGAGAAGATGCCGACGTCGACCCCGTTCTGGAAGGCGGTGGTCAGGTACTGCAACTGGTTGGAGTCGGAGTACACCGTCACGGTCACCTTGTGGCCTGGGTGGGCGTCCTCGAACTTGGCGATCACCATGTTGTAGAACGCCAGCGTGGCCGGGTCGTTCTCGACGGTGTACAGCGGGATGATCGCAGGATCACCGACGGCACCGCCGGTGGCCTGACGCAGCCCACCGACGCAGCCCTGCAGCAGAACGGCCGAGGAAAGGCTCATCGCGGCGGTCAGGAATCCGCGTCGGCTGATGTCGCCGCCCAGAAGTTGCTGACGGAGCCGGCCAAGTCGGGCCAGTTCGCGCTCGTGTCTCATGATGCTCCCCGATGATCTGTGGGTACGAGTTCGCGCCGATGGACGGCGCGATCGAAGAACTCCTGCACCACCTGGGGCGGGGTGGTCAGGTCGCGGCCCAGCAGCAGGCTCGCAGTGGTGACGATGCCGCGCGTCACTGGAGCCGCCAGGCCCAGCGCTTCGGACACCGCCAGATGGGCAGCCGCTCCGTACGGAACGTCGTCGGTCAGGTAGCGATGATCAAGAGTGGTTGGCGCCGCCGACCGTTCGAATGGACGGTAGCCGACGAGGCAGTCGATGATCCGGTCTCCGCGCATGGCGTCGGGTCCGGTTCCGTAGAAGCGCAGCAGCCATTCGGTCACGGTCAACGCCTGTCCGCCCAGCGCATGGACGACGGCGAGGCGCTCCTCGTCGAGCGCTTCGATCAGCGCGTTCAGCTCCGGCGCGAGGCCTTGGCGATAGAAGGTGAAGTCCTCACCGCGAGCGATCCGGGCGGCGTTCACCACCGTGATGGCCGGGTGCAGCATGTGGTTGGTGTTCGAAAGCGACGTGGTGACCAGGTCACTGCCGACCAGGTCACCGTACGACGGCGTGAACACCCGTAGCAGCTCGGCAGTCGCCTCGTCGTCGAGGCCGGCCACGGGGAGCTGCCGCTTCACCGCCCTGATCATGATCTCCGCGCCGACGGCGGACCCCATCACCGGGAATCCGCTCGTCTCGCCCACCAGTGGTATCGGCAGTCCCCATCGTTCGAACAGGGTGCGGACACGGATTGCGCCGGCAAAGCCGCCGGGCGCGAGCAGCAGGGGACGCCCGGCCAAGCGATCCCGGTGCTGTGCGAGGACCGATTCGAGGCCGGCGCTGGTGCAGATCAGCAGGTACGCCTCGGCGTCCGGCTCGGCAACCGGGCGGACATCGACACCCGCCTCGAACAAACCTGTGGTGCGCGTGTGGACGTGTCCGTCTCCGGCGGAGAGCCCGAGCAGCACCCGCTCCCCGGTCCGCGCGGCGGCGTGCCCGGCCGCGGCCACCGCCTGTGGATCACCAAGAACTGCCAGTGTCATCGAATCGCCCCCATTGGGATTTGACTGGGACACTACTGAAATTTCAGTCTGGGTTCTAGAGTTGTCTCACAGGCGTCGACAACAGAGGGCACCCATGACCGAAAGTTTGGCCGAGCGAGCGTACGTCGGCATCAAGGAGGAAGTGCTGTCCTGCGCCCTACCGCCGGGCAGCCTGATCAATGAGGCGACCCTGGCCGACCAGTTCGGCACGTCCAAGACTCCGGTACGACAGGCGATCGGCAAGCTGGCCGGCGAGGGCTTCGTCGACGTGTTCCCCCGTCGAGGCAGTCTGGTACGCGCCGTGCAGGTGCGCGACATCAAGCATGTCTTCCTGATCCGTTCCCTGGTCGAACCCGAAGCCAGTGCCCTGGCCGCCCGGAACGCGACCCCCTCCGACATCGCACGCCTGGAGGAGTTGGACGATCATCAGCTCAGCAGCGGCACCGACATGCTCGACCTCGCCGCGCACGCCAAGTTCCACGTCAGCGTCGTCCAGATCGCCCGCGTCCCCCAACTGACGTCGATCATCACCTCGCTGCAGGACCAGATGCGCTGGTTCCTGGCCGCCCAGGTCGCCGATGGCGGGCCGATGCCACCCAAGGCCAACCACCATCGGCTGGTCACCGCGATCCGTACGCACGACGCCGAGGAGGCCCGAGCGATCACCGAGGAGAGCATCCGGATGTCGCGCGAGCAGTTGCTGCATCGGATCATCCACTCCGCCGATACGCCTGATCAGGCAGCCGTCGGCGCCTGACCTCGACGGCGCCACAGCCACACCACATCTCGTCCGAACGACCAGCACAACGCCGCCAGGCACAACAGCAACAGCGCTTGGGCGTACGGGGCCGGCAGCACATCGGAGACGGCCACGACCAGTCCCACCATCTGCATCACCGCGACGACCTTGCGGTCCATCCGCACCGGTAGCGGACGGGTCAGCCACGGCGCGCATCGGGCCGCGAGCACGAAGCCGTACCGCATCAGACCGATGGACACCGCCCACCAGCCAATCGTGAAGGCCGCGTACGCGCTCAGGACCATGATCAGGAAGGCATCGGCTTCCATGTCGAAACGGGCGCCGAAGTCGCTGCAGTTGTTGGTCCGCCGGGCCACCAGACCGTCGACCCCGTCCAGCAGAATCGCCACCACAGCGATTCCGACCAGCACCACCAAGGCCTCGGAATCCCCCACCAGCAACGCGATCGCGAGCGCCAGCACCTGGCCACCGAGCAGGCTACGGAGCAGCGTCACCGCATTGGCCGCTCCGAATCCCGGCAGATCGGCCCGACGCGCTGCACGCACCAGCAGCGCAGCCACGACGACCAGATGCACCGCACCAGCGGTCCATCCCCATGGACCAAGCCCGACGGTCAACTGCAAGACTCCGAGGCCGATCAACTGCAGCATGATCGTGCTCGTGGTGAACGAGGTGGCGCAGCTGGGTCGCCCAGCCCTGGCGGCGAAGCTCACCAGTTGATCTTGGTCGGGAAGAACTCCGCGATCAGCTCTTCATAGAACGGCTTCAGCGCTGTGACGTCGGGTCGCCCGTCGGTCTTGGTGTAGAGGTCGTAGGTGTTGAACAGGCGGATCCACGGGAGCATCTCGCGGTCCTGCTCGTTGGTGAGTTCGGTGTATGCGCCTTCGCGATGCCAG
>JAKDKP010000542.1 GCA_030453285.1 Propionibacteriales bacterium | reverse complement strand
GCGCGATGCCACGACGATGCAGACCGCCATAGATGGCTTCGATCCGCTGATCGATCCAGGCCCCTTCACGGTTCGGGTCGGCACACCGTCGTACGACGTCGTCGAAGGCCCGGTCGAAGGTGACCTCGTACCGCTTGGTCATCTTGCGCAGGGACCGCGTCACACGCAGCCCGTCCAGGGGAAGGATGCCGCGGTCGACCGGGGAGAACCAGCCCATCTCCTGGCGCCCGGCGATCTCCAGCGGCATCGGGAACACCCCGGCGGTGTAGGCCTCGACGACCATCGCCATCCCGAACTCGTCCGACAGTCCGATCAGGTCCTGGTCGGGCCAGTCGACCGGATCGCCGAACGTGGGAGAGGCCATGGCGCCATTGTGCTGTACGACCGGCACCGTCCGGGAGCTGACCGGATCCCGGGGGTACGGCGCGAGAATGCCGCGTACGCTTGTCCCCGACACGAGGAGGCAACATGGCCGACGACACCATGGGCAAGGTGCTGGCCCGGATCGACGCGACCACCTATCGGGCCGGTGGCGTGCTGCGCCGGATGCTGGAGGTCGCGATTGACGGAGTCGGTCCGCTGCCCAGTGCCCGCCACTCGGCAGGCAAACACTACGCCCGCCACCAAGGCGACTTCAATGCCGCCATCGACGGCATCATCACCGGCCACATCGCCCTTGCCGGTGCGCAGGGATTCGTCACCAACGTCGGCGGACTGGCGGTGCTGCCGGTCTCGCTGCCGGCCAACATCACCGGCGTTGCCACCGTGCAGACCCGGATGATTGCCGCCATCGCCCACCTGCACGGCTACGATCTGGCCGACAACCGCGTCCGGACCGCCATCGTGTTGTGCCTGCTCGGCGGTGAGGAAGTGGCCCGCCGGATCCACAACGGCGTCATCCCCACCTCACCGATGGCGATCGCCACCGCGCCGATGTTCGATCCCGAGCTGGACCGCCGGGTCGCCAAGGAGGTTGCCACCACGCTGCTGACGCGGGTCGGCGGCAAGGGATTGGCGCTGACGGTGACCAAGCGAGTACCGATCATCGGTGGTGGCGTTGGTGCAGTCGTCGACGGCTGGTCGACCCGGTTCATCGGCAAGTACGCCCGCGGAGAGCTGCGGAACCGCCGCCGAACCGCACGCAACTCGGTGTGACGATCGTGTCGAACTCAACCAGCAAGACGGCTCGCGTCATCCCGGTCGACGCTGATGGGCGGGTGATGCTGCTGCGCGGCGAGCCACAGAACGGTCGCGACCACTGGTTCACCGTCGGCGGTGCAATCAATCCCGATGAGCTGCCGAATCAAGCGGCAGTTCGGGAGTTGCGCGAAGAGACGGGCATCGAGGTCGAGTCGGCTGCGTTGCGTGAACCGTTCTACGTCGGCCCGCACGCGTTCGTCTACAACGAGCAACAATACGAGACAACAGCACACTTCTACGCGCTGGCCATGGATCCCACCACACCTGTCTCGTTCGCCGGCTTGGAACCAGGTGAAGTTGTTGAAGAGGTCGCATGGCGCCATCCCGGCGAGTTCAACGTGAATGATGCATCCACACCAGCACTCGGCGACCTGATGTCGCTGGCCGTTCGGCACTTGGCCGGATAGGTACGGCGTGGTTCGTGGTCGTGGCCGGGAGTTGGCGGCCAGAAATTCCCCGTCTTCAGGGCATCAGCGGCCACGGACGTCACTGCGGCCTTCATTCCGTCGCTGCGCCCGCGGCGAGCTGCAGAAACCACCGACGGACCGTCTCTAGCCAGGACGCCGGGTGATTCTCACCATCCGATGCTCAGTGCATCGGGTCGTCCAAGGCGGTGACGTCGAGTCCGGCCACGGTCTCCACCAACGGGCACTTGGGCTCCGCGCAGTGCCGGCCGGCGATCACCGCCAGCGCCGCTCGCGTGTGCTGCAGCCCCTCGATCAGAACGTCGAGCTGGGCGGACTTGCGCGCTATCGCTTCGTCGACGTCGGCGCCGGACACCGGGCCGCCCTCCCGCGACAGGAAGAGCCCGAGCTCACTCAGGGTGAAGCCCAGCAGCTGCCCGTTGCGCAGGAAGCTGACCCGCCGAGCATCGGCCGTGGTCCAGCAGCGATATCCATTGGCATCCCGCTCCGGTGGCGGAAGAAGTCCCTGTCGTTCATAGAAGCGGATCGTGGACGGTCGAACGCCCGCGACGTCGGCAAGCTCGGCAGTACGCACGCAACAAGCCTAGGCAGACTGCGGCAGTCGGCGGCGACCGGCGGCCAGGACGACCCCCACCTGACATACGGCCCACCCCAGCTCCGGCACCAGCATCAGCAACACCAACGGCGAGGCGCCACCGGCCAGGGCGGCGGCGAAGCCGATGGAGAACAGAACGCGTGCCGCACTGTCGGCCAGCGCCGTGACCCGATCCGGGCGGATCAGCCGGAACACCGCCCAGACCGTGACCACAGAACCCATCAGGTTGGCAAACAGCAGCGTGAACACATCACCGCTGTCCGGGAGAACCCCCATCCAATTGTTGGCAGCATGCACGGTCTGCAGGAGGGAGAACGCCAGCGGAGCACTGACAGGAAGCGCAAACCAGACGGTGATCAGCAGGTCATAGGTGGCAGAGGCGCGTACGACTCGGCGAACGGTGGACGATGTCATGCCCCCAC
>JAKDKP010000541.1 GCA_030453285.1 Propionibacteriales bacterium | reverse complement strand
TGCGCCGACACCTTGCGAGGGTGGGTGACCTCCACCCGGGTTTCCTTGGTCAGTTGGGTGTCCAACTCCAGGGTGCTGACGCCCAGGTCGAGTGCCTTGGCGAACCCTGCGAGGGTCGACTCGGTGGTGAGGCCGAGCCCGCCGCGGTGTGCCTGCAGGTCGAACCCGCGACTGGGGCGCGTCAACCCCTCGTTGGGCGTCGGTGCGTTGGTCGGCGCAGCGAGCGCGACAGCCGGAAGTCCGAGGGTGAGCAGGGCGACGACCGCGGTGGTCGCGAGCTGGCGAATCATGGGTCTCCAAGGGGTGAGGAACCTGACCTTGGATTCCACCCTAGGTGAGGTACCTCGGCGCTGGGTGGTCTCGGTGGTGACGAGGAGTGGAACGTGTGGCGACCGTACGGCGTCGTCCCACTTTGACGCGTCGGCACTGGGCTCGCCTCCACGGTGACCGGGTGATCGGGTGAGATGGCGAACGCTCCATCATGGGCAAAAGAGAAGGCTGCTTCTCGACGGCTCGGACCGCCGGTGGACCGCACGGTCGGTAGGGTCGCTGCGTCACATGTTCCCCCACGTGGAGGTACCTCCGAATGTCAGAATCCTCGTTTGCTGTGGATCGCACCGCGCTGCGAGCCGGCTATCAACGCTTCATGGAACGAGCCGAAGATGTGAACAAACTACGAGACTACTGGAACCTGTACGCCACGGACTTGGCAGATGCTCAAGGAGGCCTCCTCGCTCAAATGAATGAATCGGTGGAGCAGCTGACGCCCAAAATCCACCAGACGTTCGCGGTGATGCGCGCCGAGCAGTCAACCATTGCAGAGAACTTTTTGGACAGTCAATTGGCCTATGAACGCACTGAACAGGAGAACATTGGGGAGTCGCGACGCATCTGGAATGAGCGTACGCAGAGCTCGGCTCAAGAGAGTGGCACGAGTCTTCGATCCCAAGGTCATCTTGTGGATCTTCCCAGCACCAAGCTCCGGCCACCTGAGCCCAAACTGGAGCCGTCTTGGCAGCTGACCGAACAGATCGTGCACATGAAGTTGCCGGGCGTGCCGAGCCAGTGGGACTTGATCAAGCGATTCACAGGATTTGATGTCGAAAAGTTCTTCGATGACTTCATCGGGCTCTTCGTAGGAAACTGGCGGACCATCGCTTTGCTTGGGGACGTGGCATCCAATCTGGACACCGCGACCGCTTCGTGCGAAGCCAGTACTCGAAATGATGCTGGGGTCTTCATCGAGGATTGGACAGGTGGTGGAGCGCAACTGGCACGCAATCACTGCGACAAGACGGCAGATCGCTTGGGGCCGGTGGCCGACGGATTCCAGCAGTTGTCTGAGGCGTACAAGGCGGCGGCAGCCCTGTCGTCGTTCGTGATCATCGAGATCAAGACCGAACTGGACAACCTTCTCGGCATCGTCGGTCTCCTGGTGCAACTGGTCGTGGATGCTGTCGAGATGGCCACCACGCCAGACGGGCTCGCCAAGTGGCAGCTCATGTTGACCGACCTCACCCTCAAGTACGTGACGGCCACGATCAAAGTGCTCGAATTGGCCGCGAGGATCTGGCGTGCGTTTGCGCTGTTGTTGACTGCGGCTGGCGCTGTTGCAATCACCATGCGGCGATACCAAGCGATGGAGGGGTGACCAATGAGCGACTCTGAGTTCTGTGAACTGGATCCGCTGTCCCCGAATACGGAAGTGAGTGCCGCTGAACTGATGGCGCGGGCGCGGTGGGCCAACGATGCTCAAGACCCTGAGGTGCATCGATGGGTTTCTGAGGTTGCCTTGGCTGGCACAACGCACTCTGAGGCAGCTCACCAGGTGCTGATCGGAGTGCTGCCTGTACGCGACCTTGTTGCACGCATCGAGGCGGCAGCTCCTAGTGAATCCGAGGCCGCCAACGCTGACGACAACGACTCTGAAAGTGTTCAGGGGAGCCTTGACCGGGCTGCGCGTCATGTGCAGGCACAGGTGTCTTCCAGCATCGACCCGGCACGCATGGCAATCCTGCAGGGCTTCATCCGGACCGGACGGCTTCCCGTTCCGCCGGACTGAAATCGAACGATCGTGGAGGGTGCGCACATGAAGACTTTTCTGGTGACCGGTGCGTACGGAAAGGTGGGGCGTGCAGTCGTGGCCGGCCTCGTGGCGCGCGGCGACCGCGTGGTTGCCATCGACCTGATGGCCGGCGATCTGGACGGTGTCCCCGTACGGCAATTGGACCTGATCGATCGGCGCGCGGTCGACGAGGCCATTACCGGCTGCGACGGTGTGATTCATCTGGGTGCGCACCCCAGGCCCGAGGGGCGGCCAGGGGAGGAGATCCTGGCCAACAACGTGCTCTCGACGTACGTGGTGCTCGATGCCGCCCATCGACACGGGAACATTCCGGTGGTGCTGGCCTCCAGTGGGTCGATCTATGGCACGGCGTGGTCTCCGCAGGTGACGTACCAGAGCGAGGTGCCGGTCACCGAGGACAATGCGCTGGCCTACGTCGACCCATACGCGTTGAGCAAGGACGTCGCCGAACGGATCGGAGCGATGGTGGCCCGGCAGGGTGTTGGCGTGATCGCGCTCCGCTTCCACTGGGTGATCACGCCGACCGAGATCGCCGATCAGGTGCGCCTGGCCGATCC
>JAKDKP010000540.1 GCA_030453285.1 Propionibacteriales bacterium | reverse complement strand
GCCCGACCGTTGTTGATCACGTACGACGCCGCTGGCAACCGGACCGAGCGGGCGCCGACGACGTACGGGAACTGGATCGCCAAATGCGCCAACCTGATCAGCTTCGGCATCGACGCCGGTACCGGCGACACGATCGCGCTGCCACTGCTCGAGCATCACGCCGGCCACTGGATGTCGCTGGTGTGGGCCGGGGCCTGCTGGATCTCCGGGGTCGAGATCATCCTCCGCCCCGACGGGCGTGAGGTGGCGAACGTGTCCGGTCCCGAGCTTGACTTCTTCGACTCCACCGCCAGCCGGTATGCCTGCTCGCTGCATCCGCTGGGCTTCGGATTCACCATGCCACTGCCCGACGGTGTGAACGACTGGTCCGATGACGTACGGGGTGAGGGCGACCTGTATGCCGGAGAGTCACCGACGCCTGACGATCTGGCATGGGAAGGGCAGACACTGGCCGAGGTCCTCCACGTCGAACCGATCACCGATCAGATTCTTCTCCAGGGCACCTCCACCAACCCCTTGGCCACCATCCGTACCGCACTGATCGCACCACTCCTCGGGGGTGGCTCCTCGGTCGCCGTCCTCGGTGACGATCTCGGCGTCGCCGGCAGAGAGGCGGCCCGACCTGTCGCGACGGACTGATCTTCGGTCGCCGCCACGCCCGGCACCCAAGTGATCACCGGCTCCGTCGCGAGGCCGAATCCGGTGTGTAGCGTGAGAGGGACGTGCAAGGAGGATCACGATGCCATCGACGACAGCCGAGACCATGGTCTTCGTCGACGCCGGATACGTGTTCGGCGTGATGAAGACCTACCACCAGCTGGAGCGCCTCGGTGACCTGACCATCGACTACCAGGGGCTCGTCGACCTGATCCGCAACCGGATCGAGGCCGAAGTGGGCCCCATCCTGCGGATCCGCTGGTACGACGCCGTCGACCCCACGCTACGGGTCACCAACCCGCGTGCCCTGGCCGTGGCACGGCTCGAAGGAGTCCGCCTGGTCCCGGGCAGGATCGTGAATCGTCGAGGACTGCTGGAGCAGAAGGCCGTCGACACCCGGCTGGTCGTCGACATGACAAAGGTCGCCTTCGGACACCAGGTCCCGCACATGGTGTTGATCTCCGGCGACGAGGACATGATTCCGGGAGTCGAGGCCGCCCAGGACCTCGGTCTCCAGGTGGAAATCTGGTCGATCCAGGGCGAAGACCTCGCCAGTTCGGTGTCGCGTGAGCTGAACGCCTTGGCCGACCGTCACCGCAGCTTCTCCGTCACCGAGGTCGCCGAAGTCATTCGGAAGCAGCCCGGCGCCACACACCTTCCCCCGCCGATCAGGCCAACGCCGGAGGCCGTCACGTCGGCACCGGGCGCCCCGCCGGTCGACGGAGCAGCCATCGACGGCAGGGCCGAGAGGCCGGCAGTTGATCATCATCCTGGCCCGGTCCCAATCGCACCCAGCCTGCCCACGCCGCCGAAGCCGCGCCCGACAGCTCCACGGCCCGCGACACCGCCGGGCGCCACACCGGCGACCGTACGGAGCCCCGCAGCCTCGTCCAGCGACGCGGCGATCCCTCCGACAGATGATGCGTCGCTGGTCGATCTGGCGGGCTTGTACGGCATCGACCAGGCCGCCTATCACCGGCCGATCGAATGGGGTGCTGCTGTCAACGAATTGCAGCGTGCGGTACGGGCCGGCTCGGTCTACGCCGAACGGTGGTGGGCTGCGGCAGATCAGGTCGCCAAGGATCATCTCGGCGAATTGTGCCCCGGTCCGCAACAATTCATCCCCATTCCGCGACAGGTCGACGCCGACCTGCTGTCCTTTGCCGAGGACCAGGGCATCGACACCTGGGGCCCGCCGAGCATCAAGATGGCGGTCCGTACCGGGTTCTGGGATGAGATCGACGCGGTCGCCCCGGCCAGTTCGGAAACCGACACCTGATCCTGAATGCGGCGGGAATCCCCCGGAGGGCTTTGTTGCGGAATGCAGGATCGGACAAGCGAGGTACGATCGTGTCATGGTCAATGGTGAGCCAGTCGGGTACGTGGGGGACAAATTCCAGCCGTACCCCGGTGCGGTCGATGTCCCCAACGAGCGCAAGATGGTCGATCCCGTCGCCCTGGTGGTCGGCGGCGTGATGGGTACGGCCACGGCCATCGTCATCGCGCTGGTGGTGTGGCAGGGCGTGGGGTATCAGTGGTTTGCCCTGCTACCGCTGTCGGTGATCGTCGCGGTGCTGTCGGGGCGTTGGGCCGATCGGGTTCGGGCGTCGCGCACCAGCCCGGCCCGAGCAGCCGAGCTCGCACCAGCAGTGGAACGACGGCCCGGCATCACCGAAACGATCACGGCGACTGAATCCCGATGGCCCGACGAAATGCCGCCGCCCCGCTGACCTCGACCGGCGCCGCAGGCCGAACAAAGGTCTTCCTCGTCACAACGAAGAGGTCCTCCCGGGTCGGCTCGCCCTCGCGCACACGGATGACATACCCGTTGCCCACGTAGCCGGTCTTGGAATGTTCCAGTCCTCGGGCCCAAATCTCGACCACATGGACCAGTAGTGCTGCAACGTGTTGCCGGGCAGCTCCTCGACGGGGACCCGATTCCACGGATGCAGGAAGGGGCGCAGCTCCGGGGCATGCACGCCGGACGCGATCAACTCG
>JAKDKP010000539.1 GCA_030453285.1 Propionibacteriales bacterium | reverse complement strand
GGTCCCCGGCCTGCTGGGCCCGCGCCTGATGAGCGGGGGCGCCGACGACAGCGGCGACCTTGTCGACGTCGACGTACGGATTCTCGTGGACCTTCCGGTCATACTTCATGCCCAGGATGCGGCGTACGGAGGCCTCCAGTCGGCGGATCGAGATCCGTCCGGTACGCACCGCATTGAGCACCGCATTCCACTGCACGTCGGCGGCAGGGCTGTCCAGCAGGATGTCGACACCCGCCTCGACCGCGAGCACGGCCACCTCAGCGTCACCGTACTTGTCCCGTACACCCTGCATCGTGAGCGAATCGGTGACCACGACGCCGTCGTACCCCAACTCCTCGCGCAGCACACCGGTCAGGATCGGCTTGCTGAGGGTGGCCGGATCACCGCTGGCATCCAGGGCCGGCACCGAGAGGTGCCCGGTCATGATCCAGTCGACCCCGGCAGCAATCGCGGCCCGGAAGGGCGGCGCATCGATCGTGTCCCACTGCTCGCGGGTGTGCGTGATCACCGGCAGCCCGGAGTGCGAGTCGACGTCGGTGTCACCGTGCCCGGGGAAGTGTTTGGCGCAGGCGCTGACGTTGGCCGACTGCAGGCCGGCCACTCCGGCCACCACATGATCCGACACCAGCTTCGGATCGGAGGCGAAACTACGGACCCCGATCACCGGATTGGCCGGGTTGACGTTCACATCGGCATCGGGGGCGTAGTCGCAGTTGATGCCGACCGCCCGCAGTTCGGTGCCGGTGATGGCGTACGTGTCGGTGGTGAGTTGGGTGTCCCGGGCAGCACCCAGCGCCATTGCCCCGGGGAACAGCGTCGCCTCGGCGGGCATCCGTACCACCAGGCCGGTCTCCTGATCGGCGGCAATGGTCAACGGCACCGCGGCCTCGCGGCGACGGGGCGTCAACGACGCCTTCTGCAGACCGTTGCTGAGCTTGGCGCACTGCACGGCGTTCGGCAGATTGCCGGCCCAGACGAAATAGATCACGCCGCCGAGCTTGTACTTCGCCACGACCTCGGACGGCTTCGCGACGCCGAACTCGGTGACGTTGCGTTCATCGGCAACATCGGCATCGGAGCCGTAGAGCCGCATCACGAACAGTTGACCCACCAGTTGCTCGGTGGACATCTTGGCCATCGTGGCGTTGATCCAACTGGCCCGATCCTTGCCGGCGGCCCGGGCTGCGGTGGGCGCCTGGGCGAGGCCGGCCCCGGCGGCAACGGCTAGACCGCCACCCACCAACGCACGTCGACTCAGATTCAGGGCAGGAAGAGATGGACGTACTCCAGACGGTGACACGCGAAGTTCCTCTCGCAGGCGCGGTTCGGCACACCCGCCGGGCGTGTCCGATTGGGTCGTCATCCTCGACGACCGCCTTCGAGTGAACTTAGCCCGCGCTTCCCCACAGGGTCAAGGAATCCCGACGCACACCGAACGCGGGGACACCTGTCAGCCGGGACGACCGTTCGTCACCGGCGTCACAGGCGATGGGCGGCGGCCTCGATCCGGTCGTCGAGGGCAGTCAACGCGAACCGTACGTGCCTGGCCGCGTCGGCTCCGTAGAAGTCTCCCGGAGCAACCAGGATGCCCCGTTCGGCGAGGAAGTCGACGGTCGTACGACACGGCTCGTCACGGGTGGCCCACAGGTACAGACCGGCCTGGCTGTCATCGATGACGAATCCCGCCCGCTCCAGCGCGGGCCGCAGCACAGCCCGGCGGCGGGCATAGCGCTCACGTTGGACGGTGACATGGTCGCGGTCGGTCAGCAGCACCGCCATCGCGTGCTGCACCGGCCCGGGCATGATCATCCCGGCGTGTTTGCGCACCGCCGTCAGTTCACCAACCAGCTCGGGATCCCCGGCGACCAGACCGGCGCGGTATCCCGCCAGATTGGAGGTCTTGGACAACGAATGCACCGCCAGCAGACCTTCGTGACTGCCCGCACAGACCACCGGGTCGAGCACGGACACCGGATCGGCCTCCCAGCCGAATTCGCCGTAGCACTCGTCCGAGGCGAGGATCGCGCCCACATCGCGGGTGGCGGCAACGAGGGCGGCCAGTTCGTCGCCGGGCAGCACGGCACCGGTCGGATTGGAGGGAGAGTTGACCCAGACCAGGGCCGGTCGCCGTTCCCGGATCTCCTCGGCGCTGTCGGCCGGGAGCAGGGCGCAGCCGGCGAGCCTGGCACCCACCGCGTACGTCGGGTAGGCGACACTGGGGAACATCACCGTGTCCTTCGGCCCCAGGCCGAACAGCAGCGGCAGCCACGCTACGAGTTCCTTGGTGCCCAGCACCGGCAGCACTGCCTGCTCGGTCAGGCCCCGCGCCTGCCACCGCTCGGCGAGGTGGGTCACCATCGCCGACCGCAACTCGGCAGTGCCGATCACCTGTGGGTAGCCGGGGTTGTTGGCTGCCGCGGCCAATGCCTCCTGGGCCAGGTCGGGGGTGGGGTCGACCGGTGTGCCGATGGACAGGTCGACCAGTCCGTCGGGATGGGCCGAGGCCCGTTCCTTGGCGCTGGCCAAGGTGTCCCACGGGAAGTCCGGCAGGCGTTCACTCAGCCTGGTGCGTGGCATCGGATCCTCCTTGGACCGTCTCACTCATCGTGCTCCTGCGGAGGCTCATTCTTCGTGCTCCTGCGGAGGCTCATTCTTCGTG
>JAKDKP010000538.1 GCA_030453285.1 Propionibacteriales bacterium | reverse complement strand
GGCCCTGGCCCTGTTCGTGGGCATGATCGCCGGCGCCTACTCATCGATCTTCATCGCCACCCCGCTCCTGGTGCAGATGAAGAACCGGGAGAGCGATGTTCGTCGGCACACCGCGCGGGTGCTCAAGCGGCGCGGTCACACCGTCGACGAGGCCGATCTCGCCCCGAAGTCGACGGCAAAGCCGAAGCCACCGAAGAGGCGTACCGGCGTCGAGTCCGAGAATGAGGACCTGGCCCGCGCCGAGTTGGAAGTGAGTCGGTTGGAGGGCGACGGGGGACGGCCTCGATCGGCGTCCAGGCCGTCCCGCAACCGTGTCGTGGAGCCAGAGATCGAATCCGCCGACGACGGCGACACCACTGCGGATCCCGTCGAGGACCAGGGACGCCGGCCACGGATCGCGGTGGACACGGTACGTCCGATGGGGGTGCGGTCCGAGTCGGAGGTGCGCGAGTTGTCCGAGCGTGGCAGCGGACGCCCTCAGCCGGTCAAGAAGCCACGCCGTCAGCGGAAGAAATGATCATGGTGCTCGAAGCCCGCTTCCGTGGTTGGCCAGCCCTCGTCGCCCCGACGGCCTGAGGAATGGGCGTGCGAGAAGGATCCCGCTTCGGCGGGAGCACCCGGGCGCTGGTGCATCTGCCGGCGCGTCGGACCACGCCGGTCCGTGAACTGGGCCGTCGAGCGCTGATGGCGCTCACCTTGCTGGTGATCATCGTCGGGTTGGTCTATGTCGACCGGGACGCCTACACCGACGGGTATGACGGCAAGGTCGGCCTGATCGACGCGATCTACTATGCGACGGTCACCATCACCACCACAGGGTACGGCGACATCACCCCGATCGCGCCCCACTCGCGGGTGATCAACGCCATCATCGTCACGCCATTGCGGCTGCTGTTCCTGGTGCTGCTGGTCGGCACCACGCTGGAGGTGCTCGCCACCGAGGGCCGCCGGGCCATTCTCGATACACGCTGGAGGAAACGCATGCGCAACCATGTTGTGGTGATCGGCTACGGAACCAAGGGGCGCAGCGCGGTGAACACGCTGCGGCGCAACGAGGCCGACATGGCCAAGGTGGTGGTGATCGACGAGACGCCACGCGCCCTGGCCGATGCCGGCCGGGACGGGCTGGCCGCGATCCAGGGCGACGCGACCCGCCGCGAACTGTTGCAGCGCGCCGAGATCAGCAAGGCGCGCGAGGTGATCATCACCCTGGATCGCGACGATGCAGCCATCCTGACCACACTGACGGTCCGTCGACTGAACCCCAGCGCGCACGTCGTGGTGGCCTGCCGCGAGCACGACAACGTCTCGTTGTTGCGTCAGTCCGGCGCCGATGCAGTTGTCACCTCATCCGACGCGGTCGGGCGACTGCTCGGCCTCTCCGCAGTGAGCCCGAATCTCGGCACCGTGATCGAGGATCTGCTGTCCTCGGGCGAAGGCCTCGAGGTGTACGAACGCATCGTCACCCCCGACGAGGTGGATCGGGCCCCCGGTGACATCGAGGGCGAACAGGTGATTGCCGTCGTCCGGAACAAGACCCTGCGGCGGTTCTACGACCCCGCGGTGGCGAAGTTGCAGGTCGGCGACGAAGTGATCGTGATCAGGCGCGCACCGGCAAGTTGAGAGGTTCGGGGTTCGCGCAGTCGAACCTGCATGGGTTCGGCAGGACGTTACCGCTCCGCTCGGGTGTGGTCGGTGACGCTGAGGGTGCCTCTAGGATGGGGCATCACCCGATCATGGAGTCGGGCTAGGGAGGTGTGATGGCAGAACACAGGTCCGGCCAGGTCGAGGATGCTGCCCGGCCAGCACCTCTCGATGAGTCGACACCGACCAGCCCCGGCTCGGGGAGCCCCAGCTCGGCGGTCAGCCCGTCCGGACGCGGCGGGGGGGTCCGGATGCGCGAACGTCTGGCGCGCCTCGGCACCGGCGGCAAATCCCAGAGTGCGACCCTTGATCCGTTGTTCCGCATCCTGCGCAGCAACCACCCCAAGGCCAACCTGACCCTGGTGCAGCGCGCCTACCGCACGGCCGAGACCCACCACACCGGCCAGCAGCGCAAGAGTGGTGACGCCTACATCACCCATCCCTTGGCGGTGGCGACCATCCTGGCGCAGCTCGGCATGACCGAGTCCACGCTGGTGGCGGCTCTGTTGCACGACACGGTCGAGGACACCTCGTACACCCTGGAGGCACTGCGCGCCGACTTCGGTGACGAGGTCGCCGAACTTGTTGACGGCGTGACCAAACTCGACAAGGTCAAGTACGGGGATTCGGCCAAGGCCGAAACCTTGCGCAAGATGATCGTGGCGATGAGCCGGGACATCCGGGTGTTGGTGATCAAGCTCGCCGACCGGCTGCACAACATGCGCACCCTGATCCACCTGCGGCCCGACAAGCAGGCACGGATTGCTCGCGAGACATTGGAGATCTTCGCCCCGCTGGCGCATCGCCTCGGCATGAATGCGGTGAAGTGGGAGCTGGAGGATCTGGCGTTCGCCTCCCTGCATCCCAAGATCTACGACGAGATCGTTCGGATGGTCGCCGAACAGGCACCCTCGCGGGAAGAGATGCTGGACCAGGTCATCGAGCAGGTGCGCGCGGACCTGAAGGGGGCCAAGATCAAGGCCTCGGTGTCCGGGCGACCCAAGCACTACTGGTCGATC
>JAKDKP010000537.1 GCA_030453285.1 Propionibacteriales bacterium | reverse complement strand
GCGGGCCGTCGGCGTGGACCTGCTGGTCCGCGATCGACGCAAGGTCCAGCTCACCGAGGCGGGACGCCAGTTCCTTGATGACTGCCACGCGATCCTCGCGGTGGCCCGCCAGTCGGGCGAGCGGGCCCGCGCCATCGGGCACGGACTGGCCGGGCGCGTACGCGTCGGGTTCACCAGTATTGCCACCCACGCGTTGCTGCCGCCGCTGTTGCGACGCCTGGAGATCGAGCTTCCCGATCTCGAGGTTGAGGCCCTCGAAGCAGTGTCGGCCGTCCAGTTCGATCACATCCGGCGCGGTGAACTCGACCTTGGCTTCGTCCGACCCGCTCGACTGCATGAGGATCTGACCTGGACGTCCGTGCACGCCGAGAAGTTGGTTGCGGCGCTCCCGGAGGGTCATCGACTGGCCCAGGACGCCGGCCCGTTGACACCGGCTCAACTGGGCGAGGAGCCGCTGATCGGCTACTCCCGCATCCAGAACCCCTACTTGGCGGAGCGTTTCGATGCGCTCTTCGTCGGCACGGGGCGGGTCACACGACTGGTCAACCAGGTGCTCACGGGGATCGCGCTCGTCAGCGAAGGATTCGGGCTGTGCGTCGTGCCTGAATCGGCCACCCGCATCCACATGCCCGGCATCACCTTCCGCGACCTCGAGGCCAATCCGGACCTGCTGCGAGTGGAGTTCTGGGCCGTTCACGCCCGGGGAAACCCCAACCCGGCAGTCCGGCAGGTCGTCGAGGTGGCGACCGATGAGTTCGCTTCGCTCTTCGGCAAACCTTCATCGTGAGGCCTCTGGATCGACGTCTCCGGAGCGTCCATGGTGAGGACGGTCTCATTGCGCCGCGTAGCTCCGCGGCCGTACCCTGCCCACAGCATGCGCGGGATGCCTCACTCCGCCATCCGAAGACTCCACGAATCTCGAAGGAAGAAGGAACGGACAAATGTCCCTGGTGCCCACCTGGAAATTGCGTGCTCGGTTTGCCGAAAAACTGTCAGAGTTGTATGGAAACGAGGTTCCTTCCTACAACACGCTGGTCGAGGTCTCCACCGAGGTCAATGAACGATTCGTCAGCAAGTACGGCGCGGCAGCCGAACAGTTGGGCAGTATCTCTCGGGTGACGGCCGAGCGGCACGGCGCCATCCGTGTTGGATCGCCACGCGAGATGCGGCAGGCCTCGCGGGTGTTCTTGGCTCTGGGCATGCATCCAGCGGGATTCTATGATCTGCGCGACGCGAAGCCATCCCCCATTCCAGTGGTGTCCACTGCCTATCGGCCGCTCGATCGCGAGCAACTCGCCCTTAACCCCTTCCGCGTGTTCACCTCCATGCTCGTCCCCGAGGACCGTCGATTCTTCGACGAGGGCACGGAAAAGCGCCTCACGCAGTTCCTGGAGCAGCGTCGCCTGTTCTCCGATGAATTGCTCAGACTAGCCGAGGACGCCATTGCTCAGAATGGTCTGTCCGAGATGGACACCGAGGATTTCCTCACCCTGTCGGCGGCTGCCTTCGCCCTCTCGGACGACCCCGTTGACCAGGAGTGGTACGAGACGCTCGGCAAGATCTCGAGCGTGGCAGCCGACATCGGAGGCGTCACCACGACCCACATCAACCACCTGACACCCCGAGTACTCGACATCGACGATCTCTACTCGTCCATGCAGCAGCGGGGGATCGAGATGATCGACACGATCCAGGGGCCGCCGCGCTGGGAAGGCCCTGACGTCCTCTTGCGCCAGACCTCCTTCCGCGCTCTGTCCGAGCCGCGCACATTCCGTACGGCCGACGGATCCATCACCGAAGGCGCCCTGCGCGTACGGTTCGGTGAGGTCGAGGCTCGAGGATTGGCCCTGACGCCGGCGGGGCGCGATCTCTACGACGAACTGATCGCCGAGATCGACCGCCGCCAGGCAGCAGAGCCGGACCGGGACCGGATCGAGGTCGCCGTGGAGGTCTGGCGTGGTGGGTGGCCGGCGGACCTGCAGGGGTTCCTCGAACGGGGACTGGCCTTCTTCAACTTCTCCCTGGTCGGGGATCGGCCGAGCGAACCGGCCCCCCTGGCTGACCTGATCGATGCCGGTGTGGTGGAGATCCTTCCCATTGTGTACGAGGACTTCCTGCCCCGATCGGCGGCAGGCATCTTCTCCTCCAACCTGACCGGCGAAGGGTCGGTTGATCAAGAGCAGGGCGACGCCCCGCGCGACCTGGCCTGGATGTCGGAGGTCATCGGTGCTCCGGTCAACGTTCCGGAGGAGATCTACGCCAGGGAGCAGGCGGACTCACTGGCCGCCCTGTCGAAGGACCTCGGGTTCGCGGCGTCCCTGCCCGAGTAGGCAGCACAGCCAAGCTCGCCGACCATTCGATTTGGCCTCTCGGTCACTCGTCTGTAAGGTTGGCAGAGCGACGCGGGGTGGAGCAGCTCGGTAGCTCGCTGGGCTCATAACCCAGAGGTCACAGGTTCAAATCCTGTCCCCGCTACCAACACGAAGTCCGGGTCAGCCAAGAGGCTGGCCCGGATTTCTGCTGTCAGGAGGCCGGGTCACCTGCGCACGGATGCCTCGCGTACGCCCCAGCCACCCTCAACCACCGCTGCAGTCGAAGACACTGCTGCGGAGGACCTTCGATGCAGTGAGGTCAGCGAGCCGACGGTGGTCCCCCTCGGTCCT
>JAKDKP010000536.1 GCA_030453285.1 Propionibacteriales bacterium | reverse complement strand
GGGCGCGGTGCGCCGCTTCTTCAGTATCTCGATCCCGCTGCTGTCGCCGACCACCTTCTTCCTGTCGATCACCTGCCTGTTGTCGTCCTTGCAGGCCTTCGACCTGATCCGGATCATGACGCCGCTGGGGAATGGCACCCGCACCTTGGTGTACGAGGCGTACCTGCAGGCCTTCGGCGCCTACAACCGGGCAGGCTACTCGGCGGCGGTGTCGACCGTTCTGTTCGTGCTGCTGCTGGTGATCACACTGGTCCAGCTCCGGTTCGTCGAGCGGAAGGTGCACTACTCGTGAGCACCGACGCCCAGCGCCACCCGTTGGCACCCCGTAACCTGGCCGCCACGGTCGCCGGCGGCTACGTGCCCCTGCTGCTGGCCACGCTGGTGGTCTTCCTTCCTCTGCTGGGGATGATCCTGTCGTCGATGAAGATGCCGCCGGAGATCATCACCACCGACCTGAAGCTGCTGCCCGAGAGCCTGACCCTGGCCAACTACCGGACCGCTGCCGAGGAGGTGCCGTTCGCCCGGTTCTTCGCCAACTCGGTGATCGTCACTGCGATCGGCTCATCTGTGAAGGTCGTCCTGGCGATCCTGACCGCGTACGCGTTGGTGTTCGTGAAGTTCCCGTTCAAGAACGCGGTCTTCGTGATCATCCTGGTCGCCTTGATGGTGCCGCCGCAGGTGTCGATGCTGCCGAACTTCATCCTGATCGCCGGGATGGGTGGCAAGAACACGCTGTGGGGCATCATCCTTCCCGGGCTGGGGACGGCGTTCGGCACCTTCCTGCTGCGGCAGCACTTCCTCACCCTGCCGTACTCGATTCTCGAGTCGGCCTCCATCGACGGTGCTGGGCACTGGCGGCGGCTGTGGCAGATCGTCGTGCCCATCTCGGGGCCGTCGATCGCCACCGTGGCGTTGGTCACGATCGTCAGTGAGTGGAACGACTACATCTGGCCGTTGATCATCGTCGACAGTCCGGAGTTCATGACGCTCCCGGTGGGACTGACCCTGCTGCAGAACTCCGAAGGCAACTCCGCCTGGGGCGTGCTGATGGCCGGTGCGGTGCTGGTGATCCTGCCGGTGCTGGTCGTCTTCGCGGCCCTGCAACGACACATCGTCGCCGGTCTGACCCAAGGGTCGGTGACCGGATGAGCCAATCTGGGCGCTTTTGACGTCACCTCGACGACGCCGTCGAGGAACCCGTACCACACAACATCACCAGTCTCACCACAACATCGAAAGGTCCACCATGACGAACCACATCGGGCGCCGCTCGTTCCTCGCGATGGCTGCCATCGGTAGTGCCGCCGTCGGCCTCAGTGCCTGCGGGGGACCAGACACCTCCGGGCAGACCACCCAGACCCAGGAACTGGACTTCGCTGGCGTCGAGCCCGCCAAGAAGATCGACTTCTGGTCCACCCACCCCGGTCAGTCGCAGAAGGTGGAGAAGGAGATCATCGCGCGCTTCAAGGAGTCCAGTGGCATCGAGGTGAACCTGGTCACCGCTGGCGCCAACTACGAGGAGATCGCCCAGAAGTTCCAGGCCTCGCTGGCGGCCAAGTCCGGGCTGCCCGGGGTCGTGGTGCTGTCCGACGTGTGGTGGTTCCGCTACTACATGGACAAGACCATCATCCCGTTGGACAACCTGATCAAGAACCTCCAGTGGGACCTCAGCGACTACCAGGATTCGCTGGTGGCCGACTACAAGTACGACCAGAAGCAGTGGGCGATGCCGTACGGCCGTTCGACGCCGTTGTTCTACTACAACAAGGACCACTTCTCCAAGGCAGGACTCGAGGATCGCGCACCAGAGAGCTGGCAGGAGTTCGCCGAGTGGGCGCCCAAGATCATGGAGGCCAACTCCGGATCCAAGGGGTTCCTCAAGTCCTTCAGCTATCCCGACCTGGCCGGCTACGCCGGCTGGACCATGCAGAACAACCTGTGGGGCAACGGGGCAGCCTGGTCGAAGGAGTGGGACATCACCTGTGACTCGCCCGAGGCGGTCAAGACGTTCCAGTGGATGGCCGACACGGTGTACAAGGACAAGTGGGCCGGTGTCGCGTCGAACGACGCCTCGGCCGATTTCGGTTCGGGTGCGGTCTCCTCGACGATCTCGTCGACGGGTTCCTTGATCGGCATTCTGGAGACCGCCACGTTCGATGTCGGTGTCGGCTTCCTGCCCGCCGGTGAGGTCGAGGGCCCGGTCTGCCCGACTGGTGGTGCCGGGCTCGGCATCCCGCAGGCGATCACCAAGGAGGAGCAGCTCGCTGCGGCCACGTTCATCAAGTTCGTCGGCGAGCCGGAGAACACCGCTGCGTTCTCCGAGGCCACCGGCTACATGCCGAACCGCAAGTCGGCCGACATGAGCGCCGCAGTGAAGAAGGTGCCACAGCTCCAGACGGCGGTCGATCAGTTGCCGCGGACTCGCGTACAGGATTTCGGTCGGGTGTTCCTGCCCGGTGCCGACCAGGAGATTGCCAAGTCGTGCGCGGCCATCCTGACCCAGCAGAAGGACCCGCAGGAGGCGCTGACCGCTCTGAAGGGAACCCTTGAGGGGATCTACACCGATCAGGTCAAGCCCAAGTTGGGCTGAGTCGGAGACGTGGGCCACAGCCCCCCCCCAAACAAAAAAGGCGGCCCAGGGGACAGAGCGGTGGGGGGGGGGGGGGCGC
>JAKDKP010000535.1 GCA_030453285.1 Propionibacteriales bacterium | reverse complement strand
ATCAAGGACCTCGTCTCGGCCTGGCAGAAGGATCCGAAGAGCCTGACCTGGACCGGGGGCTCGGCCGGGTCCATCGACCACCTGATCGTTGCCGCGTTGGCCATGGACATCGGCGTCGATGCCTCGCAGATCACGTTCATCCCGAAGGCCGGCGGCGGTGAAGCCATCCAGACCCTGCTCGCCGACACGACCGACGTGGCCGTCACCGGCTACAACGAGATCGCCGACCAGATCGAGTCCGGCCGGGTTCGTGCCTTGGCGATTTCCGCGCCGAAACGTTTGGATGGCGTCGATCTACCGACTCTGACGGAGGCGGGCTACAACGTCGAACTGGTGAACTGGCGAGGAGTTCTCGCGCCACCGGGAATCACCGACGAAGAATTCGTCGAACTCACGGCCATCATCGAGGAGACACGAAATTCTCCGGAATGGAAGGATGCGCTCGAGCGCAATCGGTGGATCGATTCGTACCTCACCGGCGACGAATTTGCGAAATTCCTTGTCGAGGATCAGAAGCGGATCGCCGCACTCGTTGAATCGCTGGGCCTGTGAGCACCGCCGCAGTGCCGACGGAATCGTCGACGGCTTCGTCCAGCCGGTCGTGGGGGTACGGCCGCTCCGGGCTGGTGATGGCCGGCGTCATGGCCGCCTTCTCGACCTATCTGATGGTCGGCGTTGCGCTGATCGAGGTGCCCGAGGGCACCGATCCACCGGGTCCGCAGTTCTTCCCCTTGCTGATCGCGATCGCCGGGTACGTGGTGGCGGTGCTGCTGGCGGTCTCCTACCTGCGAAGGCGCGAGCCAGCGCTTCCGGTGCTCTTCGACGAGAACGACGATGTGTCGGAGGAGACGCGTCGGGAGGCCGAGGAGGCCGCACGCGTCCCGTACAAGGCCTATTCGGACTGGCGGTCGGTGGCCTGGGCGGTCGGCGGGTTCGTCATCTTCGGCGCGCTGCTGGAATTCGCCGGCTGGTTGATCGCGGCGGCCATGTTGTTCTGGTGCGTTGCTCGCGCGATGGGCAGCACGCGGCCCCTGGTGGATCTGACCGCAGCCATGGGGGTCAGCAGTCTGGTGTACCTCGCCTTTGACGTGGCGCTCGGCCTGAACCTGCCCTCGGGCATTGTGGGAGGTTTCTGATGGAAGCTCTTGGTCTGCTCATGGAGGGCTTTGGCCATGCCTTCAGCCCGCTGAACCTCTTGTTCGTCGTGGTCGGTTGCCTGTTGGGCACCGCGGTCGGCGTGCTGCCCGGTCTTGGCTCCTCGATGGCGGTGGCACTGCTGTTGCCGATGACCTTCGCGCTCGACCCGACGGCGGCCTTCATCATGTTTGCCGGAGTCTATTTCGGTGGCCTGTTCGGCGACTCGACGATGGCGATCCTGCTCAACACACCTGGCCAGTCCTCGGCGATCGCCTCCACCTTCGAGGGCCACAAGATGGCCCGATCGGGCCGGGCACCACAGGCCCTGGCGACCGCAGCCATTGGTGCCTTCATCGGCGGCATGACCTCGTGTCTGGTGGTGGTCTTCCTGGCGCCGGTGCTGGCCGACTTCTCGGCCAGTTTTGGTCCCGCGGAGTACTTCGCGCTGGCCGTCTTCGCCTTCATCGCCACCTCGTCGGTGGTGGCGGATTCGGTCCTGAAGGGCCTGGCATCGCTGATCTTCGGGCTGGGCATCGCCACCATCGGTATCGACTCGATCACCGGTACCGAACGTCTCAGCTTCGGCGTCCCGGAGCTCTTCGACGGCATTTCGCTGGTGACGGTGACTGTCGCATTGCTGGCCCTCGGTGAGGTGTTCCACATCGCCTCTCGGATCCGGCGAGACCCGGCCGCCAACGCCATTCGACGCTCTGGTCGGCCATTTCTGTCCCGCAAGGAGTTCGTCGAGGCATTGCCGGCGTGGCTCCGTGGCACCGCCATCGGCCTGCCCTTCGGTGTGATCCCGGTGGGCGGAGCCGACGTGCCGACCTTCATGGCGTACGGGGCCGAACGGGCCCTGGACCGTCGTCGCCGCGTACCACAGTTCGGGCGCGGTGCCATCCGTGGACTGGCGGCGCCCGAAGCGGCTGGCAACGCCACCACCGGCACGGCGATGGGTGCCCTGCTGGCGCTGGGTCTGCCGGTGTCGGCCACGGCCGCCATCATGCTGGCCGCGCTGCGACAGTACGGCCTCCAGCCCGGTCCGTTGCTGTTCGAGCGGGCGCCCGAGCTGGTGTGGGGGCTGTTGGCCAGCTTCTTCCTGGCGATGATCGTCCTGCTGATCCTGAACCTGCCGTTCGCCACCCTCTGGTCCAAGCTGCTGCTGATCCCACGGCCCTACCTGTACGCCGGCATTGCCGTGTTCTGTGGGTTGGGGGTCTACGCCACTTCGTCGTCGGTCTTCGACCTGTTCATGTTGCTCGGGATCGGCTTCATCGCGTTCCTGATGCGCCGGTACGACTTCCCGCCGGCCCCGCTGCTGATCGGGATGGTGCTCGGACCGTTGGCCGAGACCAGCCTGCGGGACGCCCTGCTCAGTTCGGGTGGTGACTACGGCACCTTCGTCGACGGGCCGATCCCGCTCGTCATCTATGCCTTGTTGGTGATCGCTGTGGTGATCTCGGTCGGTGGCCGCATTCGCGCACGTCGCCGGCAGGATGTCTGACCGATCACGACAGAACCCCTCACGAGAGAACG
>JAKDKP010000023.1 GCA_030453285.1 Propionibacteriales bacterium | reverse complement strand
ACACAGGCGGGCAGAATGGCCCCATGCTCCGTGAGGTCAGTGCCCATTTCGAGGCCACATTGTCTGGCCGCTGCAACATCATCTGGTCGATCGCCCCCGCGGCCGGCGTGCCGGTCGAGTCCGAACAGCTTGAATTCACTGTGGACGGCAGGGCGGTCGAGCTCACCGAGATCAGCGATCTGCACGGCGGGCGTCTGCATCAGGTGGTCGCCGAAGGCACGAAGATCGTCCTCGACTACCGCGCCACCGGGATCGGCGCGGCGCCGGCGCCCCCGGACGACGAGATGGACAAGATCGTCTACCTCCGCCCGAGCCGGTACGCCGAGTCCGACAAACTCGGCCCCACCTCGTGGAGTGAGTTCGCGGGCCTGACCGGAGGCGACCTGCTCGATGCGGTGACCGACTGGGTCGGCGAGCGGCTCAGCTATGTGGCGGGATCCAGCCGCGGCACCGACAGCGCCGTCGACACCCTGCTGGGCCGCAAGGGTGTCTGCCGCGACTACACCCATCTGACGATCGCGCTGCTGCGAGCGATGAACGTGCCGGCGCGACTGGTCGCCTGCTATGCACCCGGGCTGTCACCGATGGAGTTCCACGCCGTCGTCGAGGCGTACGTGGACGGCGCATGGGTGTTGATCGACCCCACCAAGAAGGCCCCGCGCGCCAGCATGGTGCGCGTCGCCACCGGCCGGGATGCCGCCGACACCGCGTTCATCACCAACCACTGGGCCCGGTTGACGCTGGACCGCTTCCAGGTGACCGCAACCGCCGACAAGCTGCCGATCGACAACCACCGGGATCGAATCGTGATGGGCTGAAGTGTCCGAGAACCGGGCCCCGCTCTGGTGCGCCCCCCGTACGCGTGCAATGATCTGACCACTCCACGGGGCAGTGCCGACCCGGATGCCCGCCAGGGCGACCCCGAGCCGGACGTTCCGCCGGAGACCTGCCACGTGCAGGGTCGGGCGCTGCGAAAGCTTCCGATTCCACTACGGATCGTCGGGCACGTACCTGCCCGTGGAAAGGAAATGTGGCATGGCCACCGTCAGTTTCGATGACGCAACGCGCGTCTACCCGGGGTCTGAGCACCCCGCCGTCGACAAGCTCAACCTAGAGATCGGCGACGGCGAATTCATGGTTCTCGTCGGCCCCTCCGGTTGTGGCAAGTCGACCTCCCTCCGCATGCTCGCCGGCCTCGAAGAGGTCAACGCCGGCGGCATCCACATCGGCGACCGGGACGTCACCCACCTGCCGCCGAAGGATCGCGACATCGCGATGGTCTTCCAGAACTACGCGCTGTACCCGCACATGACCGTCGCCGACAACATGGGCTTCGCCCTGAAGATCGCCGGCAAGCCCAAGGCCGAGATCCGCAAGCGCGTCGAGGACGCCGCCGAGATCCTGGACCTCTCCGAGTACCTGGACCGCAAGCCCAAGGCGCTCTCCGGTGGTCAGCGTCAGCGTGTGGCCATGGGCCGTGCGATCGTCCGCTCGCCCCAGGTGTTCCTCATGGACGAGCCGCTGTCGAACCTCGACGCCAAGCTGCGCGTGTCCACCCGTACCCAGATCGCGGCCCTCCAGTCCCGCCTGGGCGTCACCACCGTGTACGTGACCCACGACCAGGTCGAGGCCATGACGATGGGCGACCGGGTTGCGGTGATGAAGGACGGCGTCCTCCAGCAGGTCGACACGCCGTTGGCGCTGTACGACTCCCCGGAGAATCTCTTCGTCGCCGGCTTCATCGGCTCACCGGCGATGAACCTGATCGACGGCAAGATCGCCGACGGCGGCGTCCAGGTCGGCGACTACGTCGTCCCGGTCGCCCGTGAGGTGCTGGCCAAGGCCGAGGGCGAGAACGACCTGACCATCGGCATCCGTCCGGAGAACTTCGAACTCTCCGAGGGCGACGGTCTTGGCCTGGACGTGGCCGTGCTCGAGGAGCTCGGCGCCGACGCCTACCTGTACGGCACCTTGGCCGGCCTCGACGAGGACGCCAAGATCACCGCGCAGCAGATCGTGGCGCGCATCTCCTCGCGGCGTCCACCGCAGCGCGGCACCACCGTCCGGATCGGTGTCGCCCCCGAGCACGTGCACGTGTTCAGCAAGGCGACCGGCGCCCGGCTCTCGGAGACCAACCTCCGCTGATCTGCACCCACGTCGTACGCGGGCCTCATCTCCTGGAGATGGGGCCCGTTCGCGTTGGTCGGTTCTCGTCACGCAGCCGGCAGCGGTATGCCTCGCTGTTCGAGCGGCAGCATGGGCGGTGGTGACAGAATGGCCACATGCCCCGGTTCCTGTCATCGCGCCCGGACGCCCGTCTCATCCCGTTGCCGTGGGAGACGCCGCTGGAGCAGTGGCCGGTGGAGTACTTGGTGGCGCTGCCGCGCGGCATCTCCCGGCACGTCGTACGCTTCATCCGCGTCGGTGACAGCGTGTACGCGGCCAAGGAGGTGATCGAGCATCTCGCGGTGCACGAATACCGTCTGCTGCACGATCTGCACCGACTCGCCACTCCCGCCGTCGAGCCGGTCGGCGTGGTCACCGAACGCTACGACGCCGACGGGAACCGGCTGGACCCGGTCCTGGTCACCAAACACCTGCAGTTCGCCCTGCCGTACCGGTCACTGTTCACCCCCGGCGTCCGCCAGGACACGGTGAACCGCCTGCTGGATGCGATGGTCGTCCTGCTGGCCCTGCTGCACCTTGTCGGCTTCCTGTGGGTTGATGTGTCGCTGTCCAACATCCTGTTCCGTCGGGTCGCAGGCGCGTTTGCCGCCTATCTGGTCGACGCCGAGACCGGCGAACTGCACGAGCAACTCAGCGCCGGTCAACGCGCCCACGATCTGTCCATCGCGCGCACGAACCTGTTCGGCGAGTTCTCCGACCTCGAGGCCGGTGGGATGCTGGACGAGTCGCTGGACCCGGGCACCCTGGTGGACTCGATCGAGGCCAGGTACGCCGAACTGTGGACCGAACTGACCGGTGTCGAGGAGTTCGACGGCAGCGAGATGCATCGGATCGACAGCCGCGTACGCCGGCTGAATGCGCTCGGATTCGACGTCGCCGAACTCGACATCACCACCGACTTCGGCGGGACCAGCATCCGGATCCAACCCAAGGTCGGCGACGCCGGGCACCATTCGCGTCGGCTGCTGCGACTGACCGGCCTCGACACCGAGGAGAACCAGGCCCGTCGGCTGCTCAACGATTTGGACACCTATCGCGCCCGGACCGACCAGCAGAACGCCGACGAGGCGATCGTGGCGCACCAGTGGCTGACCGAAGTGTTCGAGGCGGTCGTCAAACGCATTCCGAGCGACCTGCGCGGCAAGCTCGAACCCGCCGAGGTGTTCCACGAGGTGCTCGAGTTCCGTTGGTATCAGTCAGAAAAGCTCGGTCTGGAGATTCCCTTGGAGGAGGCCGCCGATCGCTACGTCGCCGAGGTCCTCACCACCAAACCGGACGAGGCTCTGACCAATGTCGAGGTGATGGGGCCGCTGCAGAATCCGTACGACCCGTCCCAGGGGTACGTCGACGAGGACGATTCGGTCCCGTACGACCCGTGGGAGGACGGCGCCGCCGAGGTCGACGAACGGCTGGCGACCTGGTTCGACATCGACGAGCTGCGCAAGGGCAAGCGCGGCGCCTGACCGCTCACCCGATTTTCGACGTCCAGATGGCCCCCGGCAGAGCGACACGCGGCAGAAGCGACGTCTGGACGTCGAATATTGGAGTTCCCCGGGCAGCTCCGGACGCGCCCTGATCGGCGAAATCTGGATGCGCCGAGGTGCCGGCGTCACTAGCATCCCGGCATGACAGAGATCGCCCCTCGACTGAGGCGGGCCACCACATCCGATGTCGAGTTCCTGGCCGACGTCGTCCTGCTGTCCAACGAGATCCGCTACGCACGGGGTCCCGATTGGGATCCAGACACGTTCCGTGCCGGTCTGGTGGAGGATGCCGATGATCAAGTTGCTGGCGGTCCGGAGAACAGCATCACCTACGTGATCACCATCGACAGAACAGACGTCGGCCGCGCACGCATCGTCACCACGGACACCCACGTGGAGATCGCCGGGCTCCAGGTCCTTCCTGACTTCCAGAATCACGGCATCGGAACGGCAATCATCGGCCAGGTGACCAAGACCGCAGCGGCCGCGGACCTGCCCGTGACTCTCGATGTCGAAACGGACAATCCCGGCGCCCGACGTCTGTACGAGCGACTGCGGTTCGAGCCTGTCGGGCCCATCACGCAGGACCGGCAGCAAATGATCCTGCGCCCTCCCCGGCCGATGGCGGCAGCAGGCTCGGATCCAACCGCACTGACCACCGAGCAGTGGGCACGGAACGAACTCGAAGCACTGGGACGGATCATCACGGGCCCGGCCATCAAGGTCTCGCACCATTCCTGGTCAACGGTGTGGCGCATCCCCACCGACAAGGGCGACGTCATGATCAAAAAGGTGGGTCGCGCTCGACGACATGAGGGCCGAGTCACCGCGTTTGCGTCCGGCTGCTCGCCCGATCAGGTGGACTCACCGATGGCGGTCGACACCGAGAACGGCCGTTGGCTCGTCCCCGATCGAGGCCTCACCCTGTACGCAGCCGACCCGGGTACGCGCGGACTCGACCTCGATACCGTCCTGGCCCTTGTCACCGACTACGCCCGACTCCAACGCGCCACCATCGGCCACGCGGCGGCGGCAGACATTGCGGGCCTGCCCCGCTGGGATCCATCCACAGCCGCACATCAGGCCGAAGCACAGGCAGGAGAACTCCATCGACTCCCCGCCGACGACCCTCGACACATATCGGCCGACCAGCGCGATGAGATGACTGCCTGCCTGCCCGGCATCGAAGAGGCTGGCCGCCACCTCGCCGCATCACCGGTGCCCCACTGCCTCGACCACGGCGACCTGTGGCCGGGCAACATACTGCCCGCCGACTCTCCCGAACGCTTCCGCTTCATCGACTTCGGCGGCGCCGCGTGGACGCATCCCTTCCTGTCCATGACCGTCATGGTCGTCGAATGCCGCCACCTGTGGTCGGTCCCCGACAAGCCAGCGGGTCTGAACATCGAACATCCGCTGCTCGATCGAGTCCTCGACACCTACGCCGCATGTTGGACCGATCATGCGTCACTGGCCGACCTCCGGCGCACACTTGATCATGCCCTGAGACTCGGTGCTCTGCGACGCAGCAGCGCCTGGATCACCAACCTGGCCGACGCCGACGAAGCCGCCCTGGCCGCAGACGGCCACCTGCTCTGGGACTGGCTGGGCGACCTCCGGCTACCCGTCCTGCCCTCCAGGGCGCACCTTGGGCTCAGGCAGTTCCGGTGGTACGACGGCCGGTGACTTCCGCAGTCGGG
This sequence comes from Propionibacteriales bacterium, assembly GCA_030453285.1. Taxonomy (GTDB): domain Bacteria; phylum Actinomycetota; class Actinomycetes; order Propionibacteriales; family Propionibacteriaceae; genus Carbonicoccus. The sequence continues at coordinate 5,835 of JAKDKP010000023.1, read as the reverse complement.
ACAGCAGCTCCTTGATCGCCCGGTCGAGTTGCAGGTCGGCCTCGCCATCGAAATCGCCGGGTGGGACCTGCACCTCGATGTCGGGATCGACCCCGTGGTTCTCGACGCCGTAGCCGTAGTTGTCGAACCAGCACACGTAGCGGGGCTGGGTGATGCCGGTGCCGTCAACGAGGGAGAAGCGGCCGTCGATGCCGACCACACCACCCCAGGTGCGGACGCCGATCACCGGCCCGAGGCCCAGGGACTGGGCGGCTGCGTTGACGATGTCCCCGTCGGAGCCGGAGAACTCGTTGGCGACGAACGCCAACGGCCCTCGCGGTGCCGGCGACGGATAGCTCTCTGCGGTGGCCATGTGCCGACCGGCCTGGTAGCCGATGATCCGGCGAGCGAGTTGTTCGATCACCAGCGCACTGGTGTGCCCGCCGCGGTTGTAGCGGACGTCGACCACGATGCCTTCGGCCCGGCTGGCCCGGCTGAGATCGCGGAACAACTGCGCCCAGCCCTTGCTCATCATGTCCGGGATGTGCAGGTAGCCCAGTCGCCCCTCGCTCTTCTCCGCGACGTAGGCATTGCGACTGCGAACCCAGTCCTGGTAGCGCAGCGTCTCCTCGTCGGCCAGCGGGACCACCACGACACGACGATCGGTGCCCTTGCGGCGCAACGTGAGCTCGACCGGCTTCTCGGCCGCACCGACCAGACCGGCCGCAGGCCCGAACGTCTCGTCGACCGGCTGACCGTCCACCGCGACGACCAGGTCCCCGGGCTGAGCATCAACCCCTGCCGCGCGCAGTGGCGACCGGGCGTCGGGGTCGGAGGACTCGCCGGGCAGCACCCGAGCGATCGCCCAGCCGTCGGTCGTACGAGCAAGATCAACTCCGAGCAGGCCGAGCTTCCGCTCGGCATCGCCGGGTGGGTTGCCGGGCTGGACGTACGCGTGTGAGGTATTCAACTCACCCACGCACTCCCACAGCACATCGACCAGATCATCATGGGTGGCGAGACGGTCGACCAGCGACCGATAGCGATCGACGACGGCTTTCCAGTCGACGCCGTCCATGTCTTCACGCCAGAAGTGATCACGCATGATCCGGGCGTTCTCGTCGTACATCTGGTGCCACTCCGTACGAGGCTGGAGTTGGCGACGGAGCCGACCAAGATCAACAGTGACCAGGTCCTTGTCCTCGGGCTCCATCTTGCGATCGGTGGGTCGTACGGTGACAGTCTCGCCCTCCCGGACGACCATCCGTTCGCCGTCACCACTGACGCGGACCTCATCGACCTTGTCGACCAGGGTGTCCACCCGGCGCGTGGTGAAGGAGTAGAGCTCGACGACGTCGGCCGGATCATCACCGGTCACCCCGGAACGGGTGGTGCCGAGTTGTCCATGGTCGACCGATTCACGAATCCACAGCACACCACCCTTGACCGCCTGCAGGGAACGGAAATCCCCCGAGGGCACGGGGAACGGGATGATCCGCTCCTCGAAACCGTCGGCGTCCAGGTCAGCCGAGGGCGCCGCCTTCTCGGACCTCTGGGCGGCATCGACCACGCTGCTGTCGGCCTCGGACCTCTCCTCGGCAGGCTTGCTCAACCGCCACCCGTCCGCACTCGGCCCGAACGGAGCGGGCTCGGTGGCCGACAGCGGCGCCAACCAGGGGCGCACCGAGGAACCGAACGACAGGTCGAAGGTGTGCGCGTCGTACACCGGGTCGAAGGTGCGCGCGGACAGGAAGGTGAGGTACTTGCCGTCAGCGGTGAACGCCGGCTCACGATCATCGAACCTGCCGCTGGTCAGGGAGACCGGGCTGCCTCGACGAGCATCAAGATCAACAGCCATCAGTTGCCCTGTGTGGAAGGCCGTCGGTTGGCTCCACGCCAGGTGACGCCCGTCGGGTGAGAACGTCAGCCCGGTCGCCTCCCCCTCGAGACTCTCGCCCAGTCCGCGACGCCGACCGGTGGTCACATCGACCACCGCGATCGTGCCGTCGTGGCTGATCCAGGCGACCCGACGCCCCTGCGGATCTGCCTGCAGGCAGAGAACACGCCCCACCTTGGTGACCAGCACCTGCGGTTCGGCGTCCCCGTGCCGCGCATGCACCTCGATTCGATCCTCACCGGCGGCGTCGCTGACCAGCACGATCTTGCCGGTGTCGCCCAGCGGCTGGGGTTCGCGAACCCGTACGCCATCGGTAGCAACCACGGCGCGCGCCGGACCCTCCCGGTGGCTCACCAGGTAGGCCGCTCCACGCCACTCGACCACGCTGGCGTCGCCTCCATGATCAGGACGCAGCGCCTCGAGGTTCTCGGTGGCCACCAGGCTGCGAGTCGTCGGGTCGACGCCGGCCAGCGTCAGGTCGATCTCGCGCGGCTCGCTGTCGAGGCTGTCCAGCACGAACAGGCGTCCGCGGCTGTGCCAGATGATCCGCTCCCCATCGGTGGACGCGTCACGGACGTAGCCGAGCGTGGTGTCCTGGTGGGTCAGTTGGTTCGGCTCCCCCTTGCCGGGAGATTCCCAGGTCCAGAGATTGGCCTGCTCGTCGGCGTGCTCGGGGAAGCGCGCGCCGCGGTCGCTGGTGAACACCAGCGTGTCACCGACCCACATCGGATCGACCAGGCCGGCCTCCTCCTCGGGCAGCAGATGGTTCCAGCGGCCACGCCCGGTCTTGTCGAGCCACAACCGCGGGGCTGTCCCGCCGCGGTAACGCTTCCAGTGCGCCGGCGGACGGCTCCACGGCGTGGTGACCGCAATGGCACCCTTCGGATGAATCGCCAACCCCGATGCCATCCCGTACGGGAGACGCTCGACGGTGCCGTCGAGGGAGACCGCCTTGACCACCGCATGCCGCAGGTTGGCCTCACCCCCGTTGCTGGCCGCCAGCACCCGCCCGTCGGCGGTCCAGCCCAGCACGCGGGTGTTGGCGGTCGCCCACCAGGTCAGCCGTTGCGGAGAGCCGCCGTCGGTGGCCACCACCATCACCTCGTGGTGCCCGTCTCGGGTGGACACGTAGGCGATGTGCTGCCCGTCGGGTGAGAAGCGGGGGTTCGAGGTCGGGCTGGCGTCGTTGGTCAGACGCCACGCCCGACCGCCGGAGACCGGGGCAAGCCACACGTCGTCGGCGGCGACAAAGGTGATCAGATCGCCATGCAGGTGGGGGAAACGCAGGTAACCAAGGCTCATGGCCCGATCATAGCCAGCCGCCCCTTGCCACGGTCGGGTCGCGATCAGTCAGGTGAGCTCGACCTTCAGGCTGGCACCGCTGGCGATCACCATCGGGCTGCCCAGGGTGACCAGAGACCGGCTGCCGTCGGCCTTCAGCTCGGCCGGGACGGGCTGTCCCTGATGGGTGACGGTGACGGCCTGAGCGGGCCCATCGGTCTGGAATGCCAGCGTCACCAACCGCAGCTTCCCGTACCGCACCTCGATCTCGGCCTTCAGTTGGCCGGCACCCCGGGTCTGCCGGTAGGAGCCCCAGCCTTCGGCGGCGGTGAACGCCCCGCGGAAGTCCTCGGGGCCGATCCGCGGCGCGAAGCCCAGATGGCCCTTGGGGCCGTGGTACTCGTACCCGATGGCAGCTAGGTAGACCCCGAAGCCCATCATCGCTCGGGCGTAGTGATCACTGGCCTCGATTTCGTTGTACGGGTTGCGTTTGCTGCCGTGGTGACGATCATGGATCGCCTTGGTCACCGCCAGCCCTTCGGCGGTCAGCCCCTCGGCAAAGAGGTGCGCGGCGAACTGATGCTCCTGCCCGGTCCACACCTCGTTGAAGTAGCCGTGACCACCGGACTCGTCCGAGCCACCGTACGGCCAGGTGGTCATGATCACCCCCGGCTCGTCCTTGGTCGCAAAGACGCGGCTCGGGCCGATGCCCGGTGGTCGGTACGAGCCAGGATCGGTCAGGAAGTTGTTGGCGTAGAGCTTGCCCAACGCCGTCCTGGACTGATCTTGGTCGAACACCCGTGGCAGGCCGAGTTGGCTGGCGTAGGTCTGTCCGTACATCTGGTCGATGTGGCAACCCCGATTGGTGTTGGCCGCACCCTTGCGGACGGGATCGACCCGGTGCACGAAGTAGCCGTAGTCGGGGTTGAACAACTGCGACGACAGGAAGGCAGAGCCCTGCTCGGCGACGGTGGTCCACCGTTGGACCGCCGCGTCGTCGCCGATCTCGCCGGCCATCGCCGCCGCGGCCCGGAGAGAGGCGATGTAGAGGCCACTCAGCCACGGAATCTCTCCGAACCAGGCACCGTCGAGGGTGTTCCACTGACTGCCGCGAAGGATTCCGTCGATCGCGTCCCCTTCGGCGCCGTCGAACTGGTCGACGACGAACTCCACCGACTTCTTGATCTTGGTCCAGTTGCGTTCCAGGAAACGCTTGTCGGGACTCATCTGGTGCTCACGGTAGAAGCGCAGGATCGTGCCACACTGCCCGTCGGCGTAGGCGTCTCGGGTGAGGTCACCACCCTCACCACGGTTGCCCATCTCGCCGTTCTCCCGGAACGCCACACCGAGATCGACGCGCTCCCGGGTGTCGCGTTCCAGTGCCGGGAACAGCCGACCGATGGCCTGGGCGTAGTTCCACACGTGTTGGCAGGTGCCGGTGCAGCAGTAGGTGCCCTCCCAGGCGTAGAATCGCCCCTTGTCGCGGCGGTAGCAGGTGCTGGTGGCCAAGGTGGCAGCGGTGGCCAGGGTCCGTTCCAGGAACCAGTGCGGCAGGGTCGAATCCTCGTACCAGGCCGTCACCCACGCCCGAGTCGCAGCTGTCAGCCGTTCGACCTCGGTGGCAACATGATCAACAACGGCACGAGCAGAGTCGAAGCGGTTGACGTACTCCCGTCGCAGCTTGGCCCCGTCGACGAGTTGGGTGAAGTGTTCTGGGCGTAGGGTCGGGAAGAACCAACCGAAGGCGAACCGTACGGTCCGGTCCTCCCTCGCGGCCAGGGTGAATCGGGTGGAGACCGTCCCGACCTGCGGGGTGGCGCCGTCCACCTCCAGCGGGGCCTCGGGTCCGTCGAACAATCCGTCCGGTGTATCGGCAGCAGTGATCGACGGCCGCACGGTCACCGCGACATCGGAGGCCTCGCGGTCCAGCAGTCCCAGTGCGAAGCTGCCGCCATCGGGACGCCGGGCGACGGGGAGCCGGCGGACCGGCCGGTCACTGAAGATGATGCGGTCGACGTTGATGTGACCCCAGCCGCCGGTGTGCGCGTCGACGATCTGGATCCGGGCCTTCTTGCCCCGGTGGCGGCCCACGTCCATCGAGATGGCGGTGACCGGCTCGATGTCGGTGCCGGTGGCGGTGGCCACCACATCGTCGCCGATGATCACGTTGAGGCAGGTCTGCTCGCGATGGCTGCCACCACCCACCCAGGCGGTGACGAACCGTCGGTCGATGGTGAACTCGGCGCTGGTCAAGGTGCCCTGCTCACCGTCGCCGTTGCCTCGAAAATTGAAGGAGGTGGCGAAGTTGCCCTGGACGTTCAGATCGGTCCGGATGCCAACCGGACGCCGGAAATCCTCCGGAGTCTCCGCGGCCGTGACGGGGCCCTTGCCGAACGCGGTGCCGGTGGTCGTCCAGCCCTGGAAACCCTGATCCCAGTTCTCGAAGAGGGTGTCCTCCCGATCGGTGAACCAGATGGCGTCACAGTTGAGGTGCCCCCACGCCCCACGTGCGTCGTCCTTGATCACCAGGGTTGCCTCCTTGCCGCGATGCGCTTCGAGATCGAGGAACCGGGTGACGATCGGTTCGGAGTTGCTGCCGGTTGCCGAGGCCACGACGGAGCCGTCGATGATCACCTGCAGGCAGGCCTGATCACCCCGGTCCCCGCCGCCCAGGCCGG
>JAKDKP010000534.1 GCA_030453285.1 Propionibacteriales bacterium | reverse complement strand
ACCGGGCAGGGGGGGGGGCCCGCGGGGGGGGGGGCGGAGGGGGGGTGGGCACAGCAGTTCCCGCCGCCGGCCGAGGCCGAGGCCTGGCTGACCGAGGCGTACGAAGACCTGGTGGACGAGGGCATCACCGAAGCCAGCCTGTACGAGGGCGATCGGCTGGTCTACGGGCCGATGAGTCTGCTGCCCGAGCAGCCGGCATGAGGCCGGATGACTCCAGGCCGGCCGGTGATGACCCCAGCCCGACCGGTGACGCCCCCCGTACGGTGATCGTGATGGGCGTCTCGGGCACCGGCAAGACCTCGGTCGCCGTCCCCCTGGCCCGCCGCCTCGGGTGGACCTTCCGCGAAGGTGACGACCTGCACCCGCAGGCGAACATCGACAAGATGAGTGCGCAGATTCCCCTCACCGACGCCGACCGGTGGCCGTGGCTGCGCCGGATCGTCGAGGCGATCCGCACCGAGCACGCGGCCGGCCGCAGCGTCGTGGTGACGTGTTCGGCCCTGCGCCGCAGCTATCGCGATGTGCTCCGCGAGGCAGATCCCGAGATGGTGTTCGTGCACCTGTCCGGTGACGCGGGCATGATCGCCGCACGGATGGCCGGCCGGCTGCACTTCATGAAGCCCGACATGCTGCAGTCCCAGCTCGCCACCCTCGAGCCACCGGCCGACGACGAACGGTACGTCACGGTCGACATCAGTGCCTCGCGGGCCGAGGTCAATGAGAAGGTGACAACTGCGCTGGCGAGCTTGGCGGGGACTGGTCGTCCTTCGCCGAACCCTTCGTCCGCCTGACCTCGCCGACCACCAGTACTCCGGCGAAGATGATCATGACCGCACCGACGACCATGATCACCGGAACGGCCGTACGGCGGGTGTCGAGTCGTTCCTCGTACGTCTGCTCGGACTCACCATCGGCCTTGGCGCACCGGTCGCCGGGCTGCATCACCTGCTCACGGCACATGATGGTGGGGTTGGCGCCCAGCGTCACCGGCCACAGCAGAACACCGAGCCCGGCCAGGGCCAAAATCAGGTGGGCAGCCAGTGGCCACCCTCGTCGGGCGGTCACGAGGCGCGCACTCCGGGCGTGACGAACGGCGGCTTGGTCAACTCGAACTCCTCGGTGCGCTTGCGGACCTGGACCAGCAGTGGGCCCTCGGTCACCGCCGTGTCGACCAGCGCCAGGGCGATGCCGGTGCGCAACGTCGGGGAAAAGGTCCCGGACGTGACGCGGCCGATCTCGTTGCCGGACTCGTCGACGACGATCATTCCCGCTCGCGGGATGCCCCGCCCGGTGGCCTTGAGTCCGCGCAGGGTTCGTGCCGGGCCGGCGGCCTTCTCGGCGCGCAGGGCTTCATGCCCCCGGAAGGCGTCCTTCTTCCAGCCGATCGCCCACCCCAGCCGCGCCTCGACCGGGCTCATGTCGGCAGCGATCTCGTTGCCGTGCAGGGCATACCCCATCTCGGTGCGCAGCGTGTCCCGGGCCCCCAGTCCGGCCGGACGGATGCCGTACGGCTGCCCAGCGGCGAGGACCGCCTGCCACACCGCGACACCGGCCGCGGTGGGGGCGACGATCTCGTATCCGCGCTCGCCGGTGTATCCGGTCCGGCACACCGTCACCTGGGCCCCGGCAATCTCGGCAGTGGTGAAGCTCATGTAGTCGTGATCGGTTGGCAGATCGAGAGCCGACAACACCTCGTCCGACCTCGGGCCCTGCACCGCGATCACCACATGGTCGTCGTGTTCGTTCGTGACCGTGATGCCGTCGGGTGCCCCGCCGGCCAACACGTCGACCACGGCGGCGGTGTTGGCCGCGTTGGGAATCAGGAAGACATCATCATCGGACTTGAGGTAGGCGATCAGGTCGTCGACCACGCCACCGTCCGGCGTGCACAACATCGTGTACTGCGCCTGGCCGCTGTTGATCTTGTCCAGATCGTTGGTGAGGACCGAGTTCACGTACGCCCGCGCGCCAGGTCCGGCCACAGTTGCCTTGCCCAGATGGCTGACATCGAACACCCCGACGGCCTCTCGAACAGCGGCATGCTCGGCAAGTACGCCACCGTCGGCGTACTCCAGCGGCATCGACCAGCCGGAAAAGGCAGCGAACTTGGCGCCGGCGGCGAGATGGCACTCGTGGAGCGGCGACTGCTTGGCCGCACTGGCGTCCTCGGGCGAGCTCATGGTTGGTGACCTCCTGCGGTCTCGTTGCTCGTGCGGATTCCGCGCGCACGGTGGTGGTTGCGAACCTATCCCACCACCCGGTTAGGTTGAGGGTGGCCGCCCGGCCACTGTTCCACCCCAGGCCCAACCCGAAGGACATCGTCGTGCCAGCTCCGATCCTGCCTCCCCTGCAAGCCGCCAGCACCCTCGGCAAGGATGTCGATGTGGTGGTGGTCGGCATCCGTGGCACCGGTGACAACCCTGTCCTGGTGGGCGTTCCGGCCGAGTTGGACAAGGCGACGACCAAGAAGGTCGGCAGCAGCCTGACCGAACTCGCACTTGCCGTCGGCGCCAGCACGAAACTGGCCAGGACCACCGTGCTCACCGCCGCGGGTGCCGTACGGGTGATCACCGTCGGCCTGGGAGAAGAGGTCGACCCCAGCCCGGCTACGCTCCGCTCGGCCGCCGGTGCCGGCGTTCGCGCCGCCGGCAGCCTGGCCCGGGACCGCGCCAGCGTGACGGTG
>JAKDKP010000533.1 GCA_030453285.1 Propionibacteriales bacterium | reverse complement strand
ACTTGCGAGACCCTGGCACCCTCGGCCCAGCCCTTGACGGCGTGCCGGCGGCACACCTCATCACCTTCGCCGGCGACGACTACGCCCCCATCACGGAGGGCGAGGCAATCGTCGCCCGACTCCAGGAGGCGGGTGCTGCCCGAGTCACCATGCTCACCGGCGACACCGAAGCGTCGCCGATCGAGAAGGCCGTCGCCGCCAGCTCGCTCGAATGGACCTCGCTCGCCCCGGTTGAGTTCATGGCCAACATGCTCGAATGGGTCGACGGGTTCCGCGCCGGGCGGATCGAAGAGGGATTCGTCGACGTGCCCAGCACCGTCGTCCACGAGTCCGACATCGCGCGCGTCGCCGCCCACGTCCTGGTCGACGGAGGCCACCACAAGGAGACGCTGTGGATCACCGGCCCAGAGGCGCTCACCGTCCGCGAACGGGTCGACGTTATTCAGGATGTCACCGGTAAGGCTGTCGACCTTATCCCGCTCCGCACCGAGGACGTGCAGGGGCAGTGGCGGTCATACGGCTTCTCCGAGGACGACATCGACTTCATGACGCAGATGAAGACCAATCCTCCCGAGGCCGCGAAAATCCCGCAAGAGACAGTACGACGAGTAACTGGTCAAGATGCCCGGACCTTTCGCGACTGGGTAATTGAACACAAGACTGCTCTGCTCGGTGAGCACCGCTCATGAGCCCCAACCAAACTGCCGGAAATTCCTTGAACACCGCATACACATGCCGGCGGCGGCCATCAGTGCAACCTTCGGCACTCCCTTCCAAGCACCGGCGATCTGGCAACAAGCCCACTCCGGGAACGGTCGAGGCCACTTTCAATCGAATACCACATGTTGAATTCGCAGGCGAATGACTTGACCGTGCAGCGCGTGCTTTCCCCGGTCGATGGCGTGGAGTCATGGACGGTGCTGGGTGGGGATGGTGCACCGGTCGCTCCGATCGAGCGGTATCTGGCGTACTTGACGCAGATCGAGCGGTCGCCGAACACGGTCAAGGCCTACGCCCATGATTTGAAGGACTGGTTCGTGTTCCTCGGCGCCCAGACCATGGATTGGCGTGAGGTGCGATTGGAGGACGTCGCCGAGTTCGTCGCCTGGTTGCGCCGCCCACCGCAGCTGCGCGATGGGACGGTACTCGTCCTGCCGTCGGTGGAGCACCACTGCACCGGGTCGACGGTCAACCGCAAGCTCTCCGCGGTGAGCGCGTTCTATCAGCACGCGGCGCGCCACGGCGTCGACCTCGGGGAGCTGTTGAGGACGTGGCAGTCGGTCGGCGGCCGGGGCTCGGGGTGGAAGCCGTTCTTGCACCACATCAGCAAGGGAACCCCAAATCCGCGGCGTGCCGTAGTGCTGAGCACGCAGCGCAAGCTTCCCCGTGTGCTCGCCGCCGCCGAGGCGCAGACGATCCTCGATGGCTGTGATCATCTGCGGGATAGGTTCCTCTTCGCGGTGCTGTTCGACACCGGGATGCGGATCGGGGAAGCGCTGGGGCTGCGGCACGAAGACATCGCCGCTGCCGAGTCCCAGATCACGGTGCGGTCGCGGGTCAATGACAACGGCGCCCGCTCGAAGTCGCGCAGCCAGCGGACGATCCCGGTCAGCGCCGAGCTGGTCCGGCTCTACGCCGACTACCTTCACCTGGAGTACGGCGATCTGGACTCCGACTACGTCTTCGTGAACCTGTGGGGCCGACCGCATGGCCGCCCGTTGACCTACACGGCCGTCCATGACCTGGTGAAGCGGCTGCGCCGGCGCACCGGGATCGACTTCGATCCACACTGGTACCGCCACACCGCCGCGACCCGGATGCTGCGCGACGGTGTGCCGATCGAGGTGGTCTCCAAGCTCCTGGGCCACGCTGACATTACCACCACCGCGGCCGTCTACGGGCACCTGAGCGCCGAGGACGCCCGCAAGGCGCTGGAGGCAGCGGGATGGTTCACCGACCGGGAGGTACGCCTGTGAGCACGCCCAGCCCGTTGGTGCCCAAACAGCCATCGAGGAACGGGCGCGAGCAACGACGGACGCCCCGTCAAGCCAGTGCCTGGGACGCTGAGTACGGCAGGGACGTCTGGCGGCTGCGTGAGCTCGGCATTAATGATCGGCGGCTCGCCCGGATCACCTTCGAGGACATCCCGCAGCCCTGGCTGAAGGCCTTGGCTAAACGCTGGGCCCGGTGGCGCCTGGCCTCGGGCCTCGGTGTGGTCAGCGTCTCCTCCGGCACACGGGCGATCACGCACTTCGGGCAGTTCCTCGCGGACACGGCACCTGCCGTCCAGGGCCAGGCAGACCTGGGCCGGGAGGTGCTGGAGCGGTACCTCGCTGACCTGCATGCACGGTTTTCAGGCACCGTGAAGCACCGCATGCTGATCGGCCAACTGAACCTGTTCTTCACCACCATCCGGCAGCACGGCTGGGACGACTCCCTGCCTTCGACGGTGATGTTCTTCAGTGAGGACTTCCCCAAGGAAGCCATCCGGCAACCGCGCGCGCTGAGCGAAACAGTAATGGCGCAGCTGGAGAACCCGGACAACCTCGCCAAATGGAACAACCCGACCTACGAACTGATCACGCTGATCTTGATGGGCTGCGGGCTGCGCATCACCGACACCGTCCGCCTGCCGACCGACTGCATCGTCTACGACGGCGAGGGAGCGCCCTACCTTCGCTACCTCAACCACAAGA
>JAKDKP010000532.1 GCA_030453285.1 Propionibacteriales bacterium | reverse complement strand
GCGGCGAACCAGGCTCGGGCACAGCACCAGAATTCGATCGCAATGTGGGCGGTTTCGTCGGGCAGGGCTTCGGTGTAGGCGAGGTGGGAGAACCCGTCGATCGCTGAGTGGAGGTAGGTGTAGCCGACCCGGCGGCCCTTCTTGCACGGTCGGCAGCGTTGGCTTGGTCGGAGCCGCGGCCGTGGGCCCACCAGCCGCCGCCGTCGGGGATCTTGCCGACCTTCTTCACATCGAGGTGGATCATGTGGCCCGGGTAGCGGGCGATCTGGTCCGGGACCCGGTTCGCCTGGCCGTCGGGGTCGAGGAACCGGCGCCGGTTCAGCCCCAGCATCGCCAGGTGACGCCCGACGGTGCGCACCGACAGTTTGATGCCTTCGCCGGCGAGTTCGAGCGTGATCCGGCGGGCTGACCACTTCTTGTCGCGTCGGAGCTACTCGATCCTGGCCACCACTTGTGGTGGTGGTCGCGGTCGGCTGGTGCCGGGGGCTGGAGTGGCGGTTGTGCAGTCCGAGCTCGCCGTATTCGCGCCAGCGGTTCACCCACTTGCTCGCGCAGGCCCGAGAGATCCCCATCTCGGCGACGACGTGGGCGATCGGGCGGTGCTGGCAGCGGTCGACCAGTCGGCGACGGCCTTCGATCGACAAGGGTGCGTTAGCGTGTGTGCTCAAGGGGCAGGCTCTCTCTGACTCAACGTGATGACGGCTTAGACACCACTCATCCTGTCGAGAGACCTGCCCCTGCTGCTACCCGCCCCGGCGTCTACAACGTCATGACCCGCAACATCTCGTCCGAGGATCAGAGTGACGCCGCGCTCCGGTGCTCGGTCTCGGGTGGGAGGCCGTACGTCCGGCTTGAGCAGGGACGACTCAACCTCCGAGCGTGTCCCCTGGGGCCGAAGTTGATCTTCGTTGGCTACCGGGCTCCATGACGATCGCCCCGGCTCCCCGTTGACTGCACGAAGGACGTCCTCGGCCGACCGTGACGAAACCGGTCGCGGGCTTGGCTGCACCGGATGCTGATGTTGATCTTCATCGCAGAGTGCTGCCGTCTCCGTCTGGTCGAACCGGCAGCCTTTCGCCGAAGGTCGAGACAATCGTCGTTGGTTGATTCGGAAGGTTGTCCATGGCCGACCGTATCGAAGCCACTGGGACTCTGCACACCATTCCGGAAAGTCAACACCTGTGGACAACAGTCGGCCATTCGGAAGCTTCATCCACAGATTGTCTTGAGGGCGGTGTTCTGTCAGTGCCGGCCATTAATATATGAGTATGACCAGCACCGCCAGCCTCCTCACTCCGACACCGGTCCACGGTGTCGGCCAGGCATTGCTGGTCCGAGCCCGAGCCCTCCACCAGAGCCAGGCCCGGGCCGAGGCCGACCTGCTCGCGGTGGCTGCCCGCTACGCCGATCACCATCCGCCGACCCACGAGTACGACACCGTCGCCTGGGACAGCCGGTTCGGCACCGGCGGTGTCGCGTTGAACGCTTCCGGCATCCCTGAGGTGTCGGCGGCGGCGATTGCCGAACTTGCCACCGCGTTGGGGCAACGCCACAGTGCCGCCCGTACGCTGGTCGCCCACGCTCTGCAGTTACGGCATCGGCTCCCGCAGGCATGGGTGCTGGTGACGAGTCATCGGTTGGTGCCGATGGTGGCGCGGAAGCTCGCCGACCACACGTTCTGGTGCAACGAGGCGACGGCGGCGTTCGTCGACGGACAGGTGACCGCTGTTGCCGGCCAGTTGACCCTGGGGCAGGTCGAGAAGCTGGTGACCGCAGCGATCCTGCAGCTTGATCCCGAACATCCCGACCACGACAAGCTCGCCGGCACGCACGATCCGCGTGGGGTGTGGATCCAGCACAGTCGGGACGGGAAAGGGGTGTCGCATCTGTCGGGGACCATCGACGTCCAGGACGGACTGAATTTGGATGCTGCATTGGATGTGGGCGCTCGGGATTTGGCCCGCCAACCCGGTCTCGATGGTCTGACCCATCAGGCTCGCCGTGGGTATGCGCTGGGTGATCTGAGCCGGCGTCAACCCGGTCTCGACCTCACCCGCCCTGTGGAGCAAGATGGCGTCGACGACACCGGCGGTGTCGGCGGCTCAGTGATCACAGATGCCGTCGGAGATGCGCTCAACACTGAACACACCGCCACTGACCGCATGGCCACCAGCACCGGACCCATACCCGCCACGGCCGGGCGTGTGCCGATCCTGCCGGTCACTCGCCCCACCAAACCGATCACCTTGTACGTCCATCTCCACCCATCCGCCCTCACCGATGGTGGCTGCACGGTTGGTCGGGTCGAGAACACCCAGCAGCCGGTCACCACTGCACGCATCAGGGAATGGCTCGGTGACCCGGCAGTGAAAGTCACCGTCACCCCGATCATGCACGCCGGGGAGCAGATTCATACCGATGCCTATGAGATTCCCGATCGGTTGATTCGGCAGATCGAACTCACCGAACTGACCTGCGTCTTCCCCTGGTGCGACAAACCCGCTGTCCGATGCGACAAAGACCATCAGATCCCCTACCACCACGGCGGTACCACAAGCAGGCAGAACCTGGCCCCGTTGTGTCGGACCCACCACTTGTTGAAGACCCACACCCGTTGGCGCTACCAACGCCTCCAGCCCGCACCCTCGGGGTCAGTTGATCATGGACCCGTCTACCTGTGGACCAGCCCGTACGGGC
>JAKDKP010000531.1 GCA_030453285.1 Propionibacteriales bacterium | reverse complement strand
GGTTGGACAGCTCGGGGTCCCCGATGTAGCGCCGCTTGATCTGCGCGATCACGGGCGTCGGGTCGATGATCTCGTCGGCCGCGACCCCGGCGACGGGGGAACCGAGGAAGCCGCGCGGGGTGTCGCCGCAGGCCTCGGTCGTCTCCAGGCCGACGGTGTCGAGGCGGCGCCAGATCTCGGGGACGTCCTCGATGGAGATCCAGTGGTACTGGAGGTTCTGCCGGTCGGTGATGTCGGCCGTGCCGCGGGCGAAGTCAGTGGTGATGCCACCGAGGACGCGCAGGGCATCGGGGCTCAGCAGCTGGCCGTCGCTGCGGACGCGCAGCATGAAGTAGCGGTCCTCCAGCTCGTGCGGCTCGAGCTGTGCGGTGCGCCCGCCGTCGATCCCCGGCTTGCGCTGGGTGTAGAGCCCCCACCAGCGGAATCGGCCGTGCAGGTCGTCGCCGGTGATGGAGTCGAATCCTTCACGGGCATAGACCGATTCGATGCGCTCGCGGACGTTGAGGCCGTTGTCCTCGGCCTTGAACTCCTCGTTGTGGTTGAGTGGCTTGTCGCCATCGATCTTCCACTGTCCGTTGGAGCGGTTGCTGCGCGACGGACGGACGCGCGGTGCGGTCTCGACGCTCATCGGGGCGCCCTCGTTTGGTTAGCGGACATGATGAATACCATAACGACCACTTTGGATATGGCTGGCGAGCCGGTCCATCATCCGGACCGAGGCGCGTACCGTGCAGGCATGGCCGACCCCGCCGAGCTGGCCCTCCTGCGCCGTGCGCGCGACGCCGTGGACCGGGCCTATGCCGAGCCGCTCGACGTCCCAGCCCTCGCGCGGGTCGCGCACATGTCCGTCGGCCACTTCGCGCGCCGGTTCCGGGACGAGTTCGGCGAGACGCCGTACGCCTACCTGATGACCAGGCGGATCGAGCGGGCGATGGCGCTGCTTCGCAGGGGCGACCTTTCCGTCGCCGAGGTCTGTATGGAGGTGGGCGCGACCTCGGTCGGGTCGTTCAGCGCGCGCTTCGCCGAGGTCGTGGGGATGCCGCCGAGTGCGTACCGCGGGCTCGACCACTCGGCGCGCGCTCGCATACCCGCCTGCGTCGCCAAACGGGCCGACCGGCCACGACGCCGCTGAATCGGTCAGTTTCGGAGATGCCGGCGCCGCTCATCCGGCCTAACGTCGCCGTCATGGAGATTCAACTGAACCACTGCTTCCTCACGGTCGACGACTTCGAAGCGGCGCTTGCGTTCTACCGCGACACGGTTGGGCTCGAGGTGAAGACCGATGCCACGATGGGCGACTTCCGGTGGCTCACCTTGGCCGGCGCCGGGCAGGACGTCGAGATCGGACTGCAGTCGATGCCGCCTTATCCCGACGTGTCGGACGCCGACACCGAGGCGCTGCGCGGGCTGCTCGCCAAGGGTCTGCTCGGCGCGCTCATCTTTCGGACCGACGACCTGGACGCCACCTTCGAGCGAGTCCGCGCCGCTGGGTACGAGGTGCTCCAAGAGCCCTTCGAGCAGCCGTACGGCGTGCGGGACTGCGCCTTCCGCGACCCCGCGGGAAACATGGTCCGGTTCAACCAACCGAGCACCTGAGTCGGGGCCTAGATGTACTCGGCCGGGAGGTTGGTGACACTGCGGGCTGCTGGTTGACGAAAGGGAGGACCTCCGGGTGCGGTGGGTGATGTCTAAGTCGCCTACCGACCGGAGGTCCTCATGTCTCACCGTAATGCCCGCCTAAGCGAGCGTGGCCGTCAACTGCTCGTGGAGCGGGTCTGCGAGCAAGGGTGGGCCGTCGCGCACGCGGCCAAGGCCCAGGGTGTCTCACGGCAGTGCGCGCACCGCTGGATCAATCGCTTCCGCGCGCACGGCGTCGATGGGCTGATGGATCGCTCCAGCCGCCCGCACCACAGCCCGCGACAGACGCCGGTGGAGGTCGAGGAACGCATCGTGGCCGCTCGCCGCCAGCAGCGTCGCGGTCAGGACTGGATTGGCGCTGAGCTGGGCGTGCCAGCACGCACCGTCAGCCGGGTCCTGCGACGCCACGGCATGGCCTACCTGCGGGAGTGCGACCCGCTCACAGGCGAGGTGATCCGCGCGTCGAAGACCACCGCGGTGCGCTACGAACGTGAGCGTCCTGGCGAACTGGTCCACGTGGACGTGAAGAAGGTCGGCAAGATCCCCGACGGCGGCGGGTGGAAGGCCCACGGCCGAGCCATGGGGTCGACATCAGCGAAGAAGAAGGCCCGGATCGGCTACGACTACGTGCACTCCATGGTCGATGACCACTCACGGTTGGCCTACAGCGAGATCCTGCCCGACGAGAAGGGCCCGACCTGCGCGCAGTTCATCCGCCGCGCCGCCGCGTACTTCGGTGGCCACGGCATCACCCGCATCGAGCGGGTGATGACCGACAACCACTTCTCCTACAAGAACTCCCACGACGTGCGTGACGTCATGGAAGAGCTGGCAGCCAAGCACAAGTTCATCAAGCCCCACTGCCCCTGGCAGAACGGCAAGGTCGAACGCTTCAACCGCACCCTGCAAACCGAGTGGGCCTACCGACAGGTCTTCACCAGCAACGACCAACGGACCGCCGCCCTTGCGCCCTGGCTCGAGTACTACAACACTGAACGCCGCCACACCGCACTCGACGGCCAGACCCCTACCAGCCGAGTGTCAACAACGTGACGGCCGAGTACA
>JAKDKP010000530.1 GCA_030453285.1 Propionibacteriales bacterium | reverse complement strand
CCAGGGTCACCGCCCCCGCCCAACCCAACCGCGCTCCGTGTGCCTCGGACTCCGTGACGCCCGGGCCTGGCGTGCTCGACATGGTTCCTCCTGCAGGACTACCGTAGATCGTGAACGCTCAAATAAGGAACGATGATGTTCACTATAGTGAGAGGAAGCGCACCGTGCAACTAGCAACCTGCCCGGCCGCGCACCTGTGAAGGACGGAGGGGCCACGATGGCCGCAACGGTTCAAAGCCGCCGCCGTGGAGAGCGCCTGAGGCGCGCGATCTTCGAGGCTGTTTTCGACCAGCTCGGCCAGGTCGGGTACGCGCGGCTGAGCATGGAAGGTGTCGCCGCTGCCGCCGAGACCGGCAAGGCGGCGCTCTACCGGCGCTGGGACAGCAAGGAGGAGCTGGTTCGCGACGCGCTGCGGGAATTGCTGCCGCAGCCCCCACAAATCGCCGAGGGCACCGGGCTCCGCGCTGGCCTGATCGAACTGCTGTCCTATTTCAACTCGGCACAGTTCGCTTCCAAAGGTGCGGCGTTCCAGGCAGTCGCGGCCGAGAGTGGTACCGACGTGGCGATCCTCCGAGAAGTCTTCCGCTCCCAAGTCACCCTGCCCTGCCAGGAACGCATCGCAGAACTCCTGCACCGCCACCTCGCGGCATCCGGCGATACCGTGAACCCCCAGTTCCAGACCGAGACTTTCGCCGCCGTCGGCCCAGCCATGCTGACTTTCAACTGCATAAATGGACACGACAAGAGTACATCCA
This sequence comes from Propionibacteriales bacterium, assembly GCA_030453285.1. GTDB lineage: Bacteria > Actinomycetota > Actinomycetes > Propionibacteriales > Propionibacteriaceae > Carbonicoccus. The sequence goes on along the minus strand of JAKDKP010000530.1, from coordinate 1,952 downwards.
GCCAGATCGAATCCATCATCGATAGGGCGCTCCTGCCCCTTATCCGCGACGGCGCGACCCAGCCCGACCCGCAACGACACGACGAAGGGTCCATTGAGGACTGAGCGGATAAAGATCGGGCCTGTCCGATGAACGGTGTTTCGGCGTTCATCTCAGAGGTTCCCCCGCGGACGGCATGCGGTTGGCGAAGGTGACGGCGAAAGCGTTGAGCGCGGGCTTCCACCTGATGGCCCATCGTGCCTGACCGGTGCCCTTGGGGGCCAGGCCTTGGGTGACCAGATACAGAAGCGGTCTCAACCGGTCAAGGCACCACTATCCAATTCGACGGTAACTCCTCGGCCGTCAGGGCTCGCTCGGCTCAGGCGGCGGTGAGCTGTGCAAACAGGGAGGCGGTGTCGGTCGCGACCCAGCCCTCGATGACCTGCCCGTCAACCACTCGGGGGAAGTCGTTGCTCGTGACCTCGATGGACCTGCCGGTCGCGCTGGTGCCGTGGAAGTGGCCACGGTGCGTCCCTGTGATGATGCTGCGGATCGTGACGATCTCGCCAGATGAGACCGCGTCGAGCGTAGGTCTTGGAACGTATTTGCCATCTCGGACACCCCTGTCGTGGGCATCCCGCTCGACCAGACCATGTACGAGCGCATCCTTGCGCCCCTCGACACGACGACACGAGCTGGTGGATGCCCGCTCAGCATCGGCACCGTCTCAGTACAGGCGAACCCAATGCACCACTCGATCGGACGGACGGCCCGGACGGCCATGCCTCGGCACCACCGGCATTCCCTGACGGAGCGGGAGGGCTGATCGGCACAGCTGATGATTGGCTCGCGTTCGGCACGATGCTGCTCAGTGGTCTCGCAGGTCGGTTGCGGATCTATCAACGACGAGCACGCGACGGCCTCGGTCAGCCGAGGTCGTCGTCAGTCTGAGCCCAGGCGGCACCCGGCAGGGTCAGATAGACGCCGACGCTCTCGGTGATCGCGACAGTGCGGATACCCTCGAGTTCTTCGAACGCCGCCCACGCTGCCTCGGCCGAGGGTGCGCTGTAGATGCGGCCCAGGTCCTTAGCCAGTTGGTCCCAGACTTGCGGGAGGCGTAGCGCAGGGTGGCGCGGATGAGGTGGATCACGCAGGCCTGCACGATCGCGGCCGGACAAGGCGGATGCGATCGAGCGTCAGCGCCTTGATCTGACCCGCAAGCTCGCCACCGAGGGTGGATGGACGGTGATCGGTGAGTACATCGACAACGACTCAGCGAGCGCTTCTGCGGCGAAGAGCCGCAAGGGGTGGCGTCAGTTGACCCAGGACATCCAGGCGGGGACGGTTCCGGCGGTGGCGTTCTGGAAGTTGGATCGCACGAACCGGATCGCGGCGAAGTGCATCGAGTGGATCGGGCAGTGCCAACGCTCGGGGGTGTATCTGGTCTCACATCAGGACAGCGCCGATGAGCTGAACACTGCGACCGCGGGGGCGAAGCTGGTGACCGGGATCAAGGCACTGCTCGCGGAGGTTGAGACCGATTCGATGAGCGAGCGGCAGTTGGCGTCGAAGCGGCACCTGGCCGAGGCCGGATTCCATCATGGCGGCACGCCGCCGCTGGGGTGGATGGCTGGCCCGCGTGTGGTCGATGAGTTCGGACGTTCCGGCGTGCGACTGGTGCCACATCCGGTTGAGCATCCGGCGTTGAAAGACGCGGTGGACATGGTGCTGGCGGGCAAAAGCCTGGCTCAGATCGCCCGCTACTGGAGCGACCAGTACGGGATCACCGCTGCCGCGGGCGGGCCGGTGTATGAGGCGACGGTGTACCGGTCGCTGGTCTCGCCCCGGATGATCGGCTACCGGATGCGGCAGCTGCCCGCGCACCAGCGCGGTGTGAAGCTCGCCCTGCTGGAATACATCGCCCGGGACGCTTCCGGCGAGCCGGTGCTCGCTCAGGAGCCGCTCTGTGATCG